>JAEUIG010000070.1 GCA_016795125.1 Planctomycetaceae bacterium
TGACGGCCCATCGCAGGGTCAGATCGAGCTCGATGGGAACGGGGACATTCAGCGCCAGGTCGCGAAACATCGGCGCGCGATCAACGGCGCCCATCCGGACCAGCGTCACGACGCACAACTGCTTGACGATCGTGTGATCGGGAAACTTGTCGTCGAAATCGTTGATCCGTCCATCGAGGGCATCCGCCAGTTCCGTGTCCGGCATGCCTTCCCGGAGTCGGCCGATGGCCCAGATCGCGGCGGCCCGCGAACGGATCCCCGTTTCATGCTGCTTGGGAACATACTCCAGCAGCAGCGGCTCCGCTTCGGTCGCACCCATGGCGCCGAGAGCTTCGAACAGGTGTGCGACCTGCACGTCGATGTCGTCCGTCCTGGCCTGCATGCGAATCTGCGTCTGCCGCCGCGCCTTGTCCACAATGGCGGGAACCGTTTCCGGGACCGCCAGCTTCCGCAGCGCCCATGCGGCGGTGATGTTCTGCTCGGGTCGCGGCAATTCGAGCAGTTCCACCATCCGACCGGCGGCCGGCTTGTGCCCGAGGGCGCCCAGTAACAACGCGGCCTGCTCCTGTCCCTGCCAGCGATCCGCAGCCAGGACGGTCATCGCGGCGTTGCGGACGGCCTCGCTCAGTTCCGGCTGCTCGGCAAGTACGTACAGTTTCCCGCAGACTTCACGACGAATTTCCGGATGGGCGTCGGCGAGCAGTTCCGCCAGCGGCGCGATCCGTTCCGCCGTCGGCAGCGCCAGCAAGGCCGTGGCCCCTTGTCGGCGGACGTGCGGGTCCGCATTGCGCAGGGCCGCCTCGGCGAGTGGTACGACCAGCGCAGGATCGATCTCGTTCAGCCGCGTCATCGCGGCTGCTGCGACGGCCGATTCAGGCCGTCCGGCCAGTCCGAGCAACATCTGCCGCGCGCTGTCCGAAGCGTGTCGCGCCAGCAGTCGCACCGCGCACAGCGGACTGACGGGAGGCGAACGGGTGTCCTGCGCGAGACGTTCCGCGTTCGCGTCCAGTCCGGAGTCTGCGATCCGTCCGGCGGCGGCGGCGGCTTCCAGCCGCAGGTCAGGCCGGCGGGTGGTGTCGTCGACAATTGCCAGCAGTTGCGGCAACGCCGCCGTCTCGCCGACTCTTCCCAGCCCGCGGATCGCCAGCACCAGGTCGCGGCGACGGGTCAGCGGTTCGTTGAGGCGTTTACTCCAAAGGTCACGCGCCGGCTGATAGTTCCAGTCTGCCAGCGCCGGTTCCACCAGTTGCCGGAGATCGGAGCCGTAGGTCTCTGCGGCGCCCAGCAGCTTCTCTGCGGACCCCTGCGAATCCAGCACGATGAGCGCGTGCGCGGCGGAGTATCGGGCGGCGGGATGCGACGCCCGGTCCTCGACAATGCGTTCCAGCGGCGGGACGGCGGCGGCAAGGTCCGGCACGCCCAACCGGTGAGCGCGGGCGATGGTTTCCGCCGCCATGCGCTGCATGTCGGCTTCCGGCCGCTGCAGTGCCTCCATCCACAGGGACTTCAGTGCCGGATCAAATGCGACGACGGGATCCGGTGCCCGGATTTCGGGGTCCGAATCCATCAGGAAATCTGTCGTAATTCCGGCGGCCGAGCACGGCGCCGTACAGCACAGCACGATCATCCACGGCAGCGACCGCAGCGACATGTTCCACCCGTTGTCTCTCACGTGACGTGCCTCACTGCGGCCTGGAGATGCGGTACGTTTTGCCCAGCAGGACCAGCAGCGACACGACGGAACATAGTCCGAGGAACCACCAGTTGGCCGGCACCAGGTCGTAGGTCTGGAAGCCGGGCATGCGAATCACGGAGAACGCCGCGGCAATCGAGCTGAGCGACAGTGCGGATTCGACCGCGTCGTGCCCGAAGGGCGCGTCGCGTCCCATCCAGACCAGCATCGGCAGTCCGCAGACGGCCAGCAGCACGCCGTACGCGGCCGCCGTGGCCGCCGCTGTGCGCACAAACATGCATCCGACGGCGGCGCTCACCAGCATGGCGAAGATCGCGGTGAGCGCGAGGCAGATCAGCACGCGCTTCACCTGCAGTTCCATGCCTGGTTCGATCACCACCATGACGAGGTATCCCGGCATCGTGGCGCACAGGATCAGCATCAGCGGCAACAGCGCGCTCAGCAGCTTGCCGCCGATGATCCGGGCGTTGGAGAGCGGTGTGGTTTTCAGCAGCAGCCAGCCGCCGTGTTCGCGTTCGACGCTGATGAGCCCCGCGGCCAGGCTGGGCGCGACCAGCACGATCAGCGCGACCTGCATGACGACCATGATGGCGCCGATCGTCTCGACGCCCCAGTCGAATGTGCCGGCCGTCGTGGCGTAGGTCAGTCCCAGCGACAGCACGCCGCACACCGCCACGAGCCGCATCAGCCAGTGCAGCCTGCCGAACCGACGGCAGCGGAATTCCTTGACCATCACGGGATTCAGATACGCGGGAATCCCGCGCGACCGCTTCTGCGGATCGACGAGGAAGAACAGCCGGCGCAAGAGCTGGATGGCGGGCGAGCGGTCGTCGCTCATGGTGCCGGCGGCCCGCGACTTGTCGAAGATGCGGTGATTCAGCCGCGCCACCGTCCAGACGGACCCCACGACGGCGCACAACAGTGCCCAAACGGAATACCGCCCGAGAACGTTGACCTTGGACATCAAGCCCTGCCCGCCGATGTCTTCAATCCCGGTGACGGACGCCAGCGCCGCCAGGGGCGACAGGCACCGCAGCCATTCGCCCAGGTCCGCCAGCGTGCCGCCGGTTCCCTGGAAGAAATAGTGCGGTCCCAGCGTCAGGACGCTGGTTCCCAGGACCACGCCGTAGGTGAGCCGGACGGCCGAGTCGATCGACTGCGCGTAACTGCTGACCAGCAGTCCCAGCACCGCATACTGCAGCGCGACCAGGATCAGGAGTTGATAGACCTTGCCGATTCCCGAGTACAGCGACAGGCCGCCCATCGAGTAGCACGCGCCGGCGGCGGGCAGGCTCATCGCGAGGATCATGCCGGCCAGCGACAGCACGGCCAGCAATTTGCCGACGTACATCCGCACGGCCCCGACGGGCGTGTTCATCAGCAGCGCCAGCGTGCCGCGCTGCTTTTCACTGACGATGCTGGTCGCCGGGAAGACCGGCAGCAGCAGCAGCAGCGTTGCCATCAGCCCATAGCTGAACAGTCGGAAGATCTGCTGCGACCGCATGCCGGTGAGGGCCACCTGGCCGTCGGTCGGCCAGCGAATGGCGATCAGCGCGGCGAACAGCGTCGCCAGGCAGATCTGAAACACGATCATCCGCTTCCGCCGGAGCGGGGTGAGCAGTTCGCGTTTGAAGATCGCGCTAAGCATGGGCCGGCGCTCCGGCCTCGGCCCGCTTGGGCTCCGTCTGCTCCTGCGGCCGCGCAAACGACATGAACGCCTCTTCGAGGTCGGTCTGTACTTCGCGGAACTGGGTGACGCGGACGTTCCCCTGGATCAGCCGCTTCAGCAGCTCGCCAAGCTCGGCCTCGGTGCGGGCCGTGCGGAAGCGGACAGTCGCTTCCGCATGGGATTCGATGACTTCGGAGTCGTCGCCGAGCACTTTGCGGATGTAGTCCGCCGTCGGCGTCACTTGATTTTCCGACATCAGCGTGACTTCCATCGTCCGCTGCTGGCTGACCTGCTGGCCGATGTCTTCGACCGTGCCGAACGCCCGCAGCTTGCCGTTGGTGACGATCGCCACCAGGTGACAGATGCGCGCAAGCTCCGGCAGGATGTGGCTCGTCACAAGCAGGGTCTTTCCCTGCCGCGCCAGTTCGATCAGCAGATCGCGCATCTCGATGCGCGCCTGCGGATCGAGTCCGTTGACCGGT
>JAEUIG010000083.1 GCA_016795125.1 Planctomycetaceae bacterium
CGATTCACGTATTGATCGCGGATTACGACGCAGACGGCGACCCCGACATCAGCGCCATCGTTTCACAGGATGAGGAAGGGCTGTACGGATTCGAAAACCTCGGCGACTGGAAGTACCAGACACGGCGGCTGTTCTGGACGACCAACTTCGACCTCGGCAGCGCCGGGCTCGTGCAGACGGACCTCGACGCCGACGGCGACATCGACCTGCTGCTGCCGGCCGGGGACAACTTCGAAGACCAGTTTGCGTATCCTCAGCCGTACCACGGCTGCCTGTGGTTTGAGAATCACGGAGAATGGGAGTTCACGGAGCGGCGGATCGCACACTTCGGCGGCACGTACGCGGCGGCGCCGGGCGACCTCGACGCCGATGGCGACCTCGATGTCGTGCTGGTCACCATGAGCAACGACTGGGACCGGCCGGAGAATCCAAGCGTCGTCTGGCTGGAGAACGACGGTCGGCAGAACTTCCGCACGGTTCAGGTCGCGCGTGACCCGATTCATCAGGTGACGGTCGCGTGCGGCGACATCGACGGCGATGGGCGGGACGACATCGTCACAGGAGGCCTGCATGTACGGCCGCCATTCGACCGTCTCGGCCGCATCACGGCGTGGTGCAGCGGCCCGGGGAGGTCGCCGTGAGCCGGCTGCACCGGGCGCTCCTGCTGCTGATCCTGGCCGAAACGGCAATCGTCGCGGCGGCCGCGATCAATCGCGCGCGGCAGGAACGGCCTCCGCAACCAAATCTGACGCGGCTCGACGCTGCGACCGCGAACGAGATCGTCGCACTGCGTACGGCAGTGAAGTCCGATGCTGCCGCGTCATGGCAGAACCTCGGTGATGGATACCTCGCATTCGGATACTTCGCGGAGGCGGAGGCCTGCTACCGGCATGCCGCCGACACCGGAACTGCATCGCACGATTTGCTTCTGCGCTGGGCTGTCTGTTTCGATCGGCTCGGGCGGCTGCCGCAGGCGATCGAGAAATATGAACAGGCCGCCGCGACGGAAGAGGGCCGACGACGCGAGGTCTGCCGGTATCATCTGGGCCGCTGTCACCTTCGCAATTCGCAGACGGACCTTGCCAGGGAAGCCCTGCGCCAGGCGGGGGATTTCGAGCTGGCGCAATACGAGCTTGCCCGTCTGGAGACGCTCAGCGGCCGACCGGAGGCGGCGCTGCCGATCGTCGATCGCCTGCTCGCAAAGCTCCCCGACGATCTCAAGCTCAACCTGTTGCGGGCCAGGCTGGCCGAGGCAGACGGCGATCCGGCCGGTGCACGTCGCTGGCGCGCTCTGGCCGAACGCGCGCAGGACCGGTTGTTCGTCGACAGCACGGTCGAGTACATCGGCCTGCTGCGCGTCCGGCATGGTCTGCCGCGGCAGCGCGCGCGGGCCGCCGAACTCGAGACGGCCGGGCAATTCGTACTCGCGGCTGATGCGCTGGTCGCCGCGCAGCGGCTGGAGTTCGACCTGATGTCCGCCCGGCGACTGGTGCGACTGTATTTCCGGCTGGGTCGGATCGACGAGGCGACCGTCGTCCTCCAGGACATGCTCGACCGGTTCGGAGAGTCGCCGGAGTTTCGCGAGCAATTGGGAGATGCTGCGTATCTGCAGCAACGGGCGGAAGACGCGGCGGCGCTCTGGCAGCGGTCTGTTGAATTGCGGCCGAGCGCGCGTGTCCACCAGTTGCTCGCGGAGCACTGCCGGCAGTCGGGGCAGCCACAAGCGGCCACTGGCCACACCGCGGCGATGGAGTACTGCCAGGGTCTCGACATTTATCGCAGCAATGAGGTAGCAGCCGCGGTGGAACACTTCGCCCGCGCCGCGGAACTTCAACCGGACCTGGCGGAGGCCTGGCTGTGGCTTGGTCTGGCTCAGGAGCAGCTGGAGAAGCCCGAGGCGGCGCGCGCCGCGTTGTCGCGGTGTCTGCAACTGCAGCCCCATCAGGGCCGCGCAATTGATGCCATGCACGCGCTGACTGAGGCCGAGCCGGCCCCCACCCCATGATCCGGCCATCCGGCCGCCGCTCACTCACCGTGACGCGGGAACCTGTACGTGACGCCAATTCCCGGATGCTCGTCGCGGAACTTCGAGGCGGCGTCCAGCGACACCTGCGTTCCCATCAGATTGACCGCTTTGAGCGTGCTGATTCCAGCAACGTGTTCGAGTCCGGCATCGGAGACCGGAGTCGACTCGAGCATCAGCGTCTCCAGCTGCGGCAGCTGTCGCAGATGCACCAGTCCGGCGTCTTCGACCTGAGTTTTGTTGAGAACCAGGATCTTCAACGTCGCGGGCCCGGTCAGGTCCCGCAGACTTTCCCCGTTGACTCGCCGACCCGCCAGATGCAATTCCTCCAGCGCCGGCGCGGCGGCAAGCCGCTTCAGCCCCGCGCCGTTCAGCTCGGCCCCGGTGAGAATCAGCCGCTGCAGCTGCGGCAGCGCCGCGAGATGCTGCAGGCCGTCCCCCTGCACGGCGTCGCTCGCCAGTTCGAGTTCGCGCAGCTGGCTCCAGCCCGCGAACGCCGCCATGCCGGCGTCGGTGATCGGCTGGCCCGCCAGCACCACCTTCTCCAGCGCCGCCAAACCGGTCAGATGCGACACTCCGGCGTCCCCGACGCCGGCGTTGTCATACATGTGCAGTAGCTTGAGTTCCGTAAGGCCGGACAGCGCAGACATGCCGGCATCGGAGACTCCCGTCTTGGTCAAGTACAGCTGCTGCAACTTTGTCAGACCTGACAAATGAGCGAGCGCCGCGTCGTCGATCTGCTCGCCGGTCAGGGTTGCGGCGAGCGGGACGCCTCCCTTGTCGATGCTGACATGGACATCCAGCGCCTGCAGCGCTTGCACCGCATTGCGGTGCTCGGCCTGAACGGTCACCTGAGGCTTGGCGCTCTCAGCCGGCGCGCAGCCGGCGATGAACAGTCCGCCAAGGAGCCCCCACGCGATCGCCCGCCTCCGACAGACCCCGACGACACGACGCTGAATCATGGTTCCTCGTCCGAGGTGCAATTCGACACGCCGCGCGCCGGTTGCATGGCGCCGGAGAGTGCCGTTCAGGCAATGTTCTGTTCGAGCGCAGCGATCGATTCGTTGAGGTCTCCCGAACGGAAGACCTTCAACAGCCTGCCGTGCTCTTCATAAATCTCCATTGGGTCGCCGTAGTTCCGCTGGTGCGTTTCCCAGAAGTGCGACCGCATGCGGACGATCAGCGAAATCCAGATGGCTTCGAGGTCCTTCTGACCGGCGCGTTCCACGATGTAACGGTGAAATGCGATATCATGTTCGGCGATCTTGCAGTAATCCGACCTGACGCAGGCTTGCCGCATCTGTTCCACAATGGCCTCCCAGTTGTGGTAGTCGGCGTCGTTCAGACTCGGAAAGATGACGCGCAGTGCGTACGTCTCAACGGTCTGGCGGATGGGCACCACGAGTTGCCGGATGGCGTCCGGCGGAGGCGGCGCGACGCGCGCCCCGGCGTTCGGCGGCGATTCCAGCAATCCTTCGAAGGTCAGTTGCTGCAGCGCTTCGCGGATCGGCGTGCGACTGACGCCGAAGCGTTCGACCAGCGCCATTTCGTTGAGTCGTGCTCCCACTGCGAGACGCCCTGAGAGGACGTCATCCCGGAGATGGTTGGCGATCTGTTCCCGCAGACTGTAAACGAGCTTCGACTTCATGCAGCGCTCAAGACGGAAGGGGGGGCCCGAGGTTCCGTTCGACGAGTGTGCGAAGCGGCCGGCCTTGCCAGCATATTGTATGCAATTCTC
>JAEUIG010000695.1 GCA_016795125.1 Planctomycetaceae bacterium
GTGAGCGTGAGCATCGCCGGCCGGTGCAGGTGCTGCTGGGTCGGGATGTGTCTTGGGACGCGTGCCGGTCGACAAGGGACTGCTGCTCCTGGAAAGCGCTGCCGAGAGAGTCTGAGTCGGACCATTGTGCCCGGAACCGACAACGATTCGCAACCCGCCGGCCGTCGAAAGAGCCATGCACGCGGGCGCGCAGCGCGTTTCCTTGCGGACTGGACGGCAAGCGACTGTATTCGTTGCCGAACACGTCGCCAGAATCGATCAGTCAGCCACTCGTTACGGAGAACTTGCGGCGGCCTGGCGGCCCTGTCCGTGCGGCACAAGTCGCACCAGGGCCAGGGTCGCCCACGATGCGGCGGCGCAGTTGATCGGCGTCAACAGCGTCGCACTTCCCGGCGAGCCGTCGGGGGTCGATCGGGACACCATCGGCCAGCTTCCGTCGGGCAACTGAGTCGCCACGAGCAAATCGATCCCACGCTGGATCTCGGTCCGGTCGGCCGAGAAGCCGGCAATCGACAAGGCATACAACGTCTGGCCGGTGGCAAACGCGTCGCTGCGCAGTTCGGGGACCGTCTGGCTCCAGCCTCCGTCATCACGCTGCAGAGTCAGCAGTTCGTCCACTGTCGGCTGCATCGACTCCGGCGATCGGGCGAGTCGCGTTCCCACGAGAATCTTCAGGACCTTGTCCTGATGGAGCTCGGACGACGGAACTGCGTCGAGCCAGGCGATGGCATTCGAGAATGCCGCCCGCTGTGAGTCAGGCGAGTCTGGTCCTGTCGTCGCGGCCAATGCGAGAATGATCCAGGCGGCATCCGTCGATTGCGTCTCGTTAATCGGCGGTCGCCGGAGCCCGGAGAAGAACTCCCAGGAACCGTCCGGTTGCTGCTTCTGGACGATCTCCTCCGCGATCAACTGCAGGCTCTGCCGTTGACCGTCAGTGAGGGCAGGCATCGACTCGGCGGCAATCGCGAGCATCGGCAGCCCCATATTCAGTCCGCGCCCCTGGGGACGCGGGTCGGGCGGGGCGTCGGGAACGGGGAATATCCGCGAGGCCATCAGGGCCTCACGGGAACCCAACAGGGTCTCGGTGGTCCCGGTCAGAAACGCGCCGTCAATCGTGTAGCCGCGTTGTTCCGCCTCACTGAGCGCCCACAGCGGCAGCGGCGCGTGATGACACGCGGCACATTTGCGAGTGTTGAGCCAGGCGGCGCTTTCGGTCTGCAGATAACCAATCGCTCGTTGAACCGTCTGCTGCACCTGTTGCGGCGTGGCATGCGGGACGGCCGCCGGTTCGCCGGCCGGAACAGATCGTGTCAGGCCGAGGCCCAGGATCAGCACGGCGAGAGCAGACGAGCGCACCATCAATTCACTCCCCGGCATCGACGAACAGTGCAGGACCATCGTCAATTCTGGCCGTGAACCAATCGCAGTGCAAACGCAGGCCGCGCCGGCAGGGAATCGAGTCATTCACTGCAGCGACAGCGCGACAGGCTGGCGGCGGCCCGAATGCCGCCCGATGTGGACAGCATCACGAATCCTGACACGGAATGGCGACAATCCGCGAACCCTTTCCCGCCGAGCGGAATCTGCTATAGTGTGCTCCCACACGCACCCCTAGCTCAATGGATAGAGCATCGGTCTACGGAACCGAAGGTTGCAGGTTCGACCCCTGCGGGGTGTACTCTCTTCCCCACCATCAGGCATCGCGATGCAAGGCGATGCAGGTTGGGGCGGATTAGTGCGTAACTCGCTACCCCGTTGCCGTTTTACGGCGACGGGTTTTTCTTTGCGCCGTGCGCCGTTCCTTCCGTCTTCCGTGCAATCCGGTGCAGTTTCGTACTCGTTCGATGCGAGGCGAATGGCACCATTTTCGGCACCTCTTGGCACCACTGTTGGCACCGCGGGAAGGCCCACGGTCCCGTCGTCTGTCCCTGTCGCTCGTAGCACCGCGGCCTCCGGTGGGGCGTCTCCGGTCCGCACGGGCGGGGCCGGAAGCGATTCGATCGGCGGCCCGGCCTTGGCGGCCTCGACCAGGAGCGCGAACTCGTCCGGGCTGAGAGCCCGCCGGTCGTGTCGGCGGTCCACCTTTACGTTCATCATCGAGAGGTGAGCCAGCCGGTCGTCGCTCGTGCGTCGGTCGCGCACCAGCCAGCGCGAGAATTGCTTGGCCGCCCGAAGATAATGATTCGTGGTCTGGACGCTGAGGCCGTCCGCTCCATCAGGGCCGACCCGCGGCCGACTCTCAAGTCTGATCGCGATCAAAAGGGGACATCGCCGGCATGGCGGTCGTCGTCCGGCTGTTCGGTCGGCTCACACCAGGAGATTGCGTCATGTGCGTCATCGGCCGGCCCTTTCGGATCAGTGGCGATGTGCCCCGGTGAAAGTGCGTCGATCGGGGATGTGGTTCTCGGCACTCGATCGATCGTCCACCAGCGGCGGCTGGCCTGACGGCCAGGCTCCAGTGCCCACCCAGCGGCGCGGAGGTTTGGGGCCAGCCGCTTCAGCTGGCCCGAC
>JAEUIG010000696.1 GCA_016795125.1 Planctomycetaceae bacterium
CCCCAGATGCAGATGCCGACGTACGACTTCGCTATGCGCAGCTCATCCAGCAGTTCCGAGTGCAGCAATTGTTCGACAGGCCGGCCGTCGAGCGCTATTGCGAGGACAGCGGTTGCCGAGATGGTGACGAAGTACAACAGCGTCGCGACCAGTGTGAACGACAGCTTGGCGCCAATCAGCGTGCCGGGCCGGATCGGGAGCTGTCGCAGCCAGTCTCGCGTTCCGTCCTCGGTCTCCCCGGTGAACAGCAGCGCGATCGAGGCGACCATGAAGCAGCACGTGAGCACGAAGACGACCGCAGTGACGCCCTGGGACCCCATGGGAGCGTTGCGTCCGGAGGCGATCACGATCACCTGCAGCAGCAGCGCGCCGATCACCAGCGCGAGCCAGAGGCTGAACTGGGCGCGGGCTTCTTTCCAGAGGATGCGGCCGAAGGGGGAGGGGTTCATGGCGGTCGTCCGAGGTCCCGGGGCGCAACGCTGGCTGACGGTCATCGCCAGACACTTTCCTGATCCTCAATCGTCTTGGGGAGCGATCGGTGGCGAAACGAAACCTGGCAATGTTCGCAATGACGGCAGGCTGAAAAGGAATCGACACGTGCCACGAGCGTGCCGCCGCACCAGGGACAGAGGCTTTCGTCAGGCGCCCATGGGCTGTGTCCGCTCAGCCAGAACATGGGAGCATGAATCTCGGACGTCTTCCCGAGGTAATGCTCGCACGTCCAGATCACGCCGCCGGCCAGCACGGCGTACAGGATGCCGGCGCGCACGAACGAGCGCATCGCGGATTGCCGCGGGGCGACACTCTGACATTCCCCAGAAAGCCGCCGACTCAACATGCGGAGTCGTCGCAGCCAGACTGGCACTGCAAGGGACATCGGCGCAGTTCCTGACGAAATCGACCGTGCGGGGGCGACACTGGGATTCGGCAACCTGGACGCTGCGGGACTTCGCGATCTCCCGGCTCTCAATGGATGTGATCGCCGTCGCCGGAGTTCCGAAAGTTTCCGCCTTCTATCGATTCTCTGCGATGCGGATGTGTTCGCTCGACAATCGGCCACCGAGAGGAATTCTCCCCGGAGAAACAACTTCGGCGCCCTGGCGTGGCGCCGGTAGTCTCCTGCCGCGAGGCCCCCGGCGGTCGTAGCCCACGTCGAATTCATCGTTCCGTCGGAACTCAAGAGGTCACTCTTGGAGTGCAAATCGATTGCGGTGCGGTCAAGGTCGCGGACGATCGGCTGTGGCAGCGGCGGACCGGGAGTCAGGCAATCTGGACCGGTTCGCTGGAGGACGTGGGACGCGGCGCGGGCGAACGGCGGTACTCGCGAAGCAGGGCGAGGAGGATTTCTTCGAGCGATGGTGTGTGCAACTGGAAAGGCGCGCCGTCAGCCAGCATGGCCCAGCGCTCGCGCAGCAGCGCTTCGTCGAGATTGCGGACCATCCAGACGTGCTCATGGCCGAACTGCGCGTGGGCCAGCACCTGTCCGGGGACGGCCGGGGGGGCGGTGGTTGCGTCGGGCAGGGTGGCGACGATCTCGCGTGTGGTCCGCTTGAGATCTTCGAGGGATTCCACACAGATCAGTTCGCCGCCGAGCATGATGACGACCATGTCGGCGACGCGTTCGACTTCCGAGACCTGATGGCTGGAGAGCAGTACGGTGCGGCCTTCAGCGGCGACATCCACCATGCTTTCCAGGAACTCACGGCGGACCAGCGGATCGAGGCCGGAGGTAGGTTCGTCGAGGATGAGCAGGTCGGGCTTGTGGGCCAGCGACAGTGCGAGGGCGACCTTGGCGCGCGTTCCCTTCGAGAGGTTCTTGATCTTCTGGGTGGGATCAAGCTGGAAGTGCCGCACGTACTGTTCGAAGGCGGCCTGGAATCCCGACGGATAGAAGCCGGCCGTGAACCAGCCGATTTCGGCGACCGACATCCATTCGTAGAGCGTGGGTTTCTCCGGCATGTAGCCGACGCGGCGGCGGATTTCGAGACCGTGCGTGCGGCTGTTCATGCCGAGGACCTGCGTCTCGCCGGCATCGGGTCGTTCCAGTCCGAGCAGGATGCGGATCATGGTCGACTTGCCGGCGCCGTTCGCGCCCAGAACGGCGCAGACGCGCCCGGGGGGAACTTCGAACGAGACGTTCTTCAGCGCGTGAATGCGGCCGAATGACTTGCTGACGTTCTTGAGCGTGAGTGCGGGCGACATGGGACGAGGGCTGAGGGTCTAGGGGCCGGGGGTCAGGGCGGTGTCGCTGGCGAGGCGCGTGAGTTCTTCGTTGAACAGAGAACGCAGCTCGTCGGCGGAGATGCCGTTCTGCCAGGCCTCCTTGAGGACCGATTGCAGGCGGGAACGGATCATGCCGAGCCGGTCGGAGCGGCAGCGGGTGACGGCGTCGGGAGTGACGGCGAGTCCGGTGCCGCGGATCGGGGTGAGAATCCCCTCGGCCTGCAGGTCGCGATAGGCGCGGGCCACAGTGTTGGGATTGACCGCGAGGCGCGTGGCCATGTCGCGGACGGAGGGGACATGTTCCCCGATCTGCAGGAGCTGATTGGCGACGGCGAATTTGACGTGCCGGACAATCTGCTCGTAGATGGGGAGTCCGTTGTGAGTATCGATGGCGAGGTGCATGCGTGTACCAGTTGACTAGTACAGTATACGCACGGTCGAGACGACGCAATGGAAGAAATTCGGAAAAGCGTTTGAAGGTGCGAAGGTCAGAAGGAGACGACGGGCGACTGCACCTTTTGACCTTTGCACGTTTACACCGGCACACCTTACGGCAACCGCAGCTGTTCGAGGTCGGCGTTGAGCATCGATTGCTCGTCCGGCTCGGCGACGTCGGCGGCCAGCTTGCGGGCGGCGGCGGCGTGGGCGTCGAGGAGCGTCTTGTCGGCGGCGACCATCGCAGCGCGAGCCAGGGCCTCGTGCGCATACGCGCGAAAAAACGGCGACAGGCCGTTACTGAACTTCAGGGACAGCTCGCCGAAGCGGCGCGCGTTCTCGGCCTGACCGAGCAACGCATAGACCCGCGACACGAGCCAGTAGCCGATCGACAGATGCTGGTCGGTGCAATCGGCCCGCTGCGTCCAGTGCCACAGCGACGCCAGGGAACGGAGCAGCATCTGCTCGTCGTCGGCGGGGGTGCGGTCCTGCTTGTCGATCAGTTCCCAGGTCCGGTTGAAGCACTCGCCGGAGAACTGGCGGTGAGCGGCGGCGCGGTCGGATTCATTCATGGACATGGCGAAACTTGGCGAGTC
>JAEUIG010000092.1 GCA_016795125.1 Planctomycetaceae bacterium
CAAGTGCGTCCACTGCGGCCTTGGCCTGCACGGCAATGGCTTCCAGGTCGGTCTTCAGCCGCGCGGCCCGCTCGGGATTGCGGGAGTACGACACCTGTCCTGCCGTCGCCAGCCACACGGTGTAGATGCCCGGCGTGGCATTGTCCTTGGCGAACAGTCGCAGCAGCTTCGACGTCTCGCCTTTCTCAAACTTGCCGTTGCCGACGTCGATGTTCGTATTGTTCGGAAGTCCCGAGAACGTGACCGCCACTTCGGCGTCGAACCCGTTGCGCCGTTCAATTGTCGCCGGCAACAGCGACTGCCCCCCCTGGTACAGGACAACCCGATCCAGATTAGTCCGCACTTCGTAGGCAGCCACCTCCGGCATGATCGAGACACAGACTGCCGACGCCACGCGCGACAACGCCGGCCCGTTCCCCGGCCACACGACCATCCCGGAGCGAACCGCATGCGTGAGCGTCTGCGCCTTGGCGAGGACGTTCTGTTCGGCCTGCTGCAGAGCCGCAGCGGCCTCGGACGCCAGGCGTTCCCCTTCCAACAGCGCTGTCGCCGCCTGCTGCTGGGCGGCCAGTGCGGAGTCGAGTCCCTGTTGCGAGAGCTGCGCGGCCTGGGCGATGGCCTGATCGCTCGGGCTGGCCGCAGCGGCCGCATTGGCGGCATCGCGTGCGGCGGTTGTCAGCGAGACGTTGGTGTTGGCGACTTCGAGAGCAGACTTCAATCCGGCGACGTTCGCCGCCGCCGCAGTGGCGGCAGTGCGTGCGGCGTCGGCTGCCTGCACGGCGGCGGTATCAGGGAGTGTCGTGCTGGACATCAACGGGACCGCATATGCGCCGGGCGCGGCGGCAGCTCCGGCGGTGACTGTCAGCGTGGCGGTCGTCTGACCTGGCCCGATGATCGCGCTGGAACAGGAAACGCCGGGCGGCAGCTGTCCGGCCGTCACCGCGATCGGGCCGTTGAATCCGTCGCGGCGAAACGCGAGCAGGTTGACCGCATAGTGGTCGCCCTGCCGCAGTCCGATCGGATACGGCTGACCGGGCGTGGCCGCCAGCGGGACAGCCACGACACGGAAGTCCGGCGTCTCGCGCCGAATCGCCAGCCGGTAAACGAACGCGGGATTGCCCTCGGTTTCCCATGCCCGGTGCCGCAGCGACACGCGGTAGGTGGCATCGGCCGGCGCCGCCAGCCGGAAGTACGCGTCATCGGTCTGCGTATCGAACACGTTCTGGTACAGGTTCGTCGCCACGTCGTCCTGGGCGGTGATTCGCGTCACGGTCTCGGCGCCGTTGGCGTCCTTGGTAACCTGTTCGACGATGAGATACGGATCGGCTCCGCTCCCGATTCGCTCGCCAAAGGTTTCGATGCACAGCACTTCACCGGCCTTGGCGGTCAATGCGAAGTAGTCCACGTCTCCTTTCGCAGCGAACTGCCCGTCGATCTCGACCGGTGCGGTGATCGCCTGTGACTGCGCGGGTTCGTTGTTCGGTTCCTGTTCCATTGCGACCGGTGAGGAAGCAATGCCGATACGCACCGGATTGGACGGTCCCTGCGCCGCAGGGATCCGGAAGCTGATTGCATCCAGGTCGGCGGCCACTGAACCCGTGTAGCTGTCGGCATCGAGCAGAGACGGATCGGCCGGCAGCGCGATGTGGGTCGTCAGCGACTCCAGCGCGACGCCGTCCACGAGCACGTCGGTGCGCGTCCCGCCGGGCAGGTTGTAACCGTAGAGCGTGTACGGGCTGCTCGAGCCAGGGAGGCCCGCCGCCGGCAACGTGAATGCAATCCGCGGGCCGGTGTGCACCGCCAGCCGGTAAAAATAGTCATTGCCGCCCCGGAACGTGTAGTCGAACACCTTCAACTGGTATTCGCCCGCCGCGGGAGCATCAAAGACGAGCGCCGCATCTCCGGAGTGAGTGCTGCGCGCATGGCGAATGCGCCGCCCGCCGGCGTCGTAGAGTTCGACGGTCACCGACATTCGGGAATCAATCGACAGCGCGGCGCAATCCACGACGAGCCGCTGTCCGGCGTCGGCATTGAACTTGTACCAGTCGACATCGGTCGCCGCGTTCATCATGGCATTGACCGTCCCGTTCACGGCCAGGGCGGCGGCAGCGGCCTTCTCGTTGTTCGGTTCCGTCTCCATCGATTCCGGCCGCATCCCCACGCTGAACCGCCGGGGATTGCTCGCACCGAACCGCCCGAACGCCACGACTTCATAGATGCCCGGCGGAACGTTTGCGGCCGCCGTCACGATGAACACGTTGGTGACCGGCGTCTGTTGTCCGTCGACTGTCTGCAACTTCTGTGCGGCCGTGACGCCCGGGTGGCTGAACTGCAGCCGCTGCAGCTCGTCGATGTCCTCGCCGCCGGTGACGGTGACCTCGGTGGTCGCGCCGACCTGGATGCCCGGCGGATACAGGGAGTACAGCCGCGACTGCGGCAGCTGCGCGTGCGCCGGCGCGGCGAGGAGCGCAAGGAGACCGATCAGGAGAGAAGCGCGAATCATTGAAGGTTCCCTGGGGAACAACAACGTCGCGGCCGGCGAAGTCGGGGAAACCGTCAACTGCTTCGCTAGCCGCGCCCGTCAGGAAGCGGTGGGGTTGGTGGTCCGGCGCCACGGGGACCAGCCCCGTGGCTCGATGTCGGACGATTCGGCGGGCGTCAGTGGTTAAACAAGAACTCCTTGGTGTTCACCAGCGCCCAGACGATGTCCTCGTAGGCGAGTTGAGGATTGTCGGCATGCTTGGCCAGGTGGGCGGTCGCGATTGCCAGTTCTTCTGCGTCCGGATCACGCGAATACACCCACCGGTAAAGTTCGCGGAGCTTTTCTTCGTCGGTGCGGGTCTTGTCGGCCGCATAGGTGGCCGCACGACCGCCTCCGGCCGCAATCTTGCCCTGCACTTCGCTGCTGTTCAGCAGGTGCAGGCTCTGCGCCAGGTTGGCCTCCATCGACCGTTCGCATTCGCAGGCGGTGTCCGCCGCCGGCTGTCCGAACACCTTGAGGAAGTACGGCGCAATCGACACGTCGCGAAGCTGCATCGCCGTGGTTCCCGGCGGAAGCCCGCTGTACGCCTGCGTCGAGCCGGTCACCTGGTGGAACGCGTCGTACAGCACTTCTGCGCTCAACCGCTTCGGGTAGTAGCGTGAGAAGTTCTGCTTGTCCTTCAGGTTGTAGTCGTTCGGCAGCGAGGTGAGCTGATAGGTGGACGACGTGCAGATCGTCCGCACGAGGTCCTTCAGGTCAAAGTGGCTGTCGACGAAGTGCTGTGCCAGGCCGGCCAGCAGTTCGGGGTTCGACGGCGGGTTGGTCTCCCGCATGTCGTCTTCCGGCTCGACGATGCCCCGATCAAAGAAGTGCTTCCAGTAGCGGTTCACCAGCGAGCGGGCGAAGTACGGGTTCTGCGGGTCCGACATCCACGCCGCCAGCTGGATGCGCGGATCGCGATCCGGCGCGACGCTGACAACCGCCGAACCCAATCCCGCCGGCTGCAACTGCTTGCCCGATCGCGGATGCTGGGCCTGTGCGACACCTTCGTTGTGGAACAGCCGCTTTTCGCGCGCCTGCGGGCTTAAGCCGACAGCGAGGTTCTTCGTGCCGATCCGGCTGAAGAACGCCGCGAAGCTGTAGTAGTCGTCCTGGCTCCACTTCTCGAACGGGTGATGGTGGCAGCGGGCGCACTGGATGCGGATCCCCAGGAACAGCTGGGCCACGTCCTCCACCTGCTCGTTCATCTTGCCGACTTCGCGATACCAGATCACGGCCGGATTCGTCTCCGGATCGCCGCTGGCCGTGATGATCTCGCTCACCATCTGGTCATAAGGCTTGTTCTCGTACAGGCCGTCCCAGATCCACTGGTAAAAGCCGAACGTCCCCGCCAGGTCGTCGGCGTTCCGCTTCTTGTTGCGGAGCACCATGTTCCACTTGTTGGCGAAGTAATCCGCGTACTGCGGCGAGTCGAGCAGCCGGTCGACCAGTTTCGCGCGCTTCTCGGGGTCGGCGTCGGCGAGGAACACCCGGACCTCCTCCTCGCTCGGAGTCGTTCCCGTGATGTCCACGTGGACGCGTCGCAGATAGGTGGCATCATCGCAGACCGGCGACGGCGGAATGCCGAGGAGCGTCAGCTTGTGAAAGACGGCCTCGTCCACAAAGTTCTTGACCGGCGGCAGGTTGGCGACTTCAGCCCCCAGCGGAATCGTGGAGCGGAACGTCGCGACCTGACCTTGATACCGCGCCATGATCGCCACTTCGCCGGCGAGATCGAGCGTCGTCACCAGACCCGTGACGCCGACTTCGGCCAGGTCGGGATTGTTCGGCTCGTAGAGCGCCATGCGGGTGACGTCTTCGACGCTGCCATTGCTGTATTCGGCGAGGACGGCAATCTGCTGGGTGGCGCTGCGGGGCATCAGCCGCCCCTCGGGCACGCAGCGAATGCCGACGACTTTCGGATCTTCCACGCTGCCGTACGGCATCCCTTGCTCAATCCAGCGGACAACCAGCCGGTACTCGTGGCTGTCCGGCTCAAGCCGTTTGCCGCCGCCGTGAGGCGAACGGCCGGTGGCCTTCATGAGCAGCAGGCTGCGATCCGGAGCCGGCAGAAAGATTCGCCGCCCGCGGGCCTCTTTGCGCAAGAACTCGTGATCGTCCTCGGGCACGAAGCCCAGCAGCGACAGCTTGAACCCGTTCTGCCCGCTGGCTTTACCGTGGCATCCGCCGCCGTTGCAGCCGTACTTGGTGAAGATCGGGACGATCTGGTTCGTGAAGTTGATCGGCGTCTGCTGGGCGAAGTCCTCGACGCGGACCTTGATCGTCGCGCTGATGCCTTCCGCAGTGGCGGCGGTGACCAGGGTTTCGCCGTCCGCCAGGGGGGTGACGAGTCCCGTCGCATCGATCGCGACGATGTTCGCCGGTTCGCTGCTGAAGGTCACGGTGCGGGTGACGTCGGTCAGCACGCTGTCGGCATGCTGGGCCGACACGATTAATTGCTGCCGGGCATCACGGCCCCGAACGAACAGAGCGTCCCCGGTGAGTGCCGGTTCGATCATCAGGCCCTGGGCAGGTCCCGGCTGATCCGGAGTGGCGGCGGAGGTCGGCATGGTCACGGCGACCAGTGCCAGAACGGGGATAGTCCATGCGAGCAGAATCCGTCGCATCGTGTCTCCTCCGAGGCGGCTGAGTATCGTCGTTCGCGGGCGGAACAGGCGGGACAATTCGCGGCCCAGGGGACCGCATCAACAGGCAGGATTCGGCCGAAGGGGATCCGGCCGAGGCAGGCGACCCGCGACTAGGGGCGCTCCATCCTGGAGCATTCGTAAGTTCCCGATACCATTCAACATATCAACGGAGACTTGCGTGTCAAGGCGGGGGGGTCGTTCCGGGGGCAGGGATTGGGCAAAACCGGGAGGGCG
>JAEUIG010000096.1 GCA_016795125.1 Planctomycetaceae bacterium
AGGCAATTTCGTCCCGCTCAATGCGATGGAAACCGACGAAATCCTGCCGCGCGGCGGCACCATCCTCGGTTCCTCCCGCACCAACCCCTTCAAGAACCCGGACGATCCCACGCCGGTCCAGAAAATCGCCGACACCTACAAGCGACTGGGGCTGAATGCACTCATCGCCATCGGCGGCGACGACACGCTCGGCGTTGCCAGCAAGCTGTTCGAACGGCACGGCCTCGGGACGATCGGAGTGCCGAAGACGATCGACAACGATCTCAGCAGCACCGACTTTACGTTCGGCTTCGACACCTGCCTCAACACCGTCATGGATGCCGTCGACAAGCTGCGCACGACGGCCGAATCGCACCGCCGCGTGATGGTCGTCGAGTGCATGGGACGGCACGCCGGCTGGATCACCTGCTTCGCCGGCATCGCCTGCGCCGCCGATGCCATTTTGGTGCCCGAACAGGAAGTTGACCTCGAATCGGTCTGCGACCTTCTCAAACGCCGCCGCGAAGCGGGCAAGCCCTACGGCATCGTGGTGGTCAGCGAAGGCGCCAAGCTGAAAGGGGGCGGACTCGTCACCAAGGGGCAGAAGCTCGACCAGTTCGGCCATGCCATGCTGGGCGGCATTGGTGCGCACGTCGCCAAAACCATCGAAGAACGGACGGGAATCGAGACCCGCGACGTCACGCTCGGCCACCTGCAGCGCGGCGGTTCGCCCAGCGCGTACGACCGCGTGCTGGCGACACGACTGGGAATTCACGCCGGCCGCCTCGCCTTGCAGGGCAACTTCGGAAAAATGGTCGCACTTCGTGGCCTGCACATCGTGGCGGTCCCGCTGGCCGAGGCGGTCGGCGAAATGCGCGAGCTGTATCCGGAATTCCTCGGCGAGGCGAACGAGTTCCTGCGGTAAGAGGTGTGACCGCACGCCCGTCATGAGCTGGGCGTGCGTCCGCTGGTAAATCGGTATGCGACGCATCCAGCGGCGAGCAGCCCGCCGACGGTCAGCACCTGCCAGGGGCTGGTCATCACCAGCGTGCCGACCACGATGCCGACCGACAGCAGAAAAATGATCGGCGTCGCCGGGTAGCCCCAGGTGCGGTACGGTCGCGGCAGGTCCGGAGCGCGACGGCGGAGCACGAACACCGCCGCCACGGTCAATGCGAAAAACAGCGTCGCGCCCAGGACGACAAAATCCGTCAGCCTGTCGAACGCCTGTTTCGGCTGCTCCACGAGACCGAACACCGCGGCGATCAGCACCAGCGACCAGAGCGCCTGGACTGCGATGGCATGCGCCGGCGTGCGAAACGTGGCGTGCACGCGTCCAATGCGTTCAAAGATCAGGCCGTCGCGGGCCATCGCGAAGTACACGCGCGGCCCCGTTAGCAGGTTGGAGTTGAGCGCCCCGAAGGTGGAGAAGGCCACCCCCAGCGCCGCCACCGTGGCGCCCCAGTTGCCGATCAGCGCTCCCATGGCATCGGCGGCGACCGTCCCGGTCCGCTGGATGTGCGCCATCGGCAGCATCAGGTGATAGCCGACGTTCGTCCCGACGTAGATCACGATCACCGCCAGGATGCCGATCGCGAGTCCGAGCGGCACGTTTCGCTGCGGCTGGCGAATCTCTTCGGCGACCGAACAGATGTTGATCCAGCCGTCGTACGGCCAGAAGACGGCGACCATCGCCAATCCGAACGCCCGCCAGAAATCGAAGTCGATGGCCGCCGGCGTCAATGGCTGCAGGTTCTCGGAGTTGCCTTTCCCCAGCAGGAACGGCGCCGTCATGAGAAAACCCAGAAACGTGACCTTGATCATCGTCGTCAGGTTCTGCGTCCAGGCCGCCCAGCGGGTCCCGACGATGTTGATCAGCGACAGCGTGAACACCGCCAGGATCGTCAGCAGCCCCTGCGCTGCGTGGGGCAATGGAACGATCTCGGCGATGCCGGCCGGCAGCACGCCTTGCTGCTCGAGCGACTCGAGGAACCGGTTGAAGTAGATCACGGTCGCGCACGACAGGCTCCCCATCGAGCCGGTCCGGACGACGGTGAACTCAATCCAGCCCCACAGGTACGCGGTCTGCCGGCCGTACGCGTGCCGGAGGTATACATACGGTCCCCCCGCATGCGGCAGCATGGCCGACAGCTCGGCGACGCTTAAGGAACCGCACAGCGCCGCCACGCCGCCGGCCAGCCAGACCGCGAGGATCGGCAGGAAGCTACCCATCGCCGACGCAATCGTGTCGACCTTCAGAAAAATCCCGCTGCCGATGATCGAGCCGACCACCAGCGCCACGGCGTCGAACGGCCCCAGCAACGGAGGCAACGACTGCGGCGTCGACGGTTCCGAGGGATCAGGAGATGCAGTCGCTTCCGGTGACGGCGGCATGTGTGGGACTCGCATCCTCCGACGCGGACTGACTCAACTCCCCCGGCCTCCCTCCAGCGATCGTCGATCTCCGGAACGGCAAGCGTCTCGCGGGAGAGTGCGGACAACGCCGCCATCGTGCCAATGCGCCCGGCGATGTACCAGTCTCAGGAGCAGTCGTGCTCCGTCTATTGAGAATTGTCATCCGCGACAACCTCGGAAGGGAAAAGAAGTTCACCACTGAGGACACGGAGAACACAAAGAGTTGAGCGGGGCTTTTCCTCCGCGTCCTCCGTGCACTCCGTGGTGAGCTTTATTTGTTGAATGCGCGTTGGCGTGGCTGACAAACAGCGATAATCAGAGCACTACGATGGTGACCGCCGCTAATTGTCGGCCGCACGCCTAGGCGCGCTCAAACGGGAAGGCCACCGCCTCCGCGATCGTGGTGATCCCCAGTACCCACATCGCGAGTCGATCAAATCCCAAAGCCACTCCTGCGCACTCCGGCAGGCCGGCACGCATCGACGCGATCAGCCGGCTCTCGGTCGGCAGGTCGGAGAGTCCATGCGCACGCCGCAACGTTGCCTGGCGTTGCATTCGCGCGGCCAACTCCTCCGCGTCCGTCAGTTCCTGGTAGCCGTTGCAGATTTCGACTCCGTCCAGGTAGAGCTCGAAGCGTTCCGCCACCGGCGGATCGTCGGCGCGCACGCGGGCCAGCGCCGATTGCGACGCCGGATAATCGCACAGGAAGACGGCTCGCTGTTCCTTCAGCCGAGGCTCGACGACATTCGCCAGCAGCAGGTTCAGCCAGGCGTCGCGATCGGCGTGTTCGAACTGCGGCGGAACCGACACCCCCTGTCGCGCGGCGAGTCGCGACAGCTCCTCACATGTTGCCGTGAGCACACGGCGACCCGCGTACCGCTCGAACGCATCATCATACGTGAGCCGTTCAAACGCCTGAGCGTCCAGCGCCGTCGCGTCGGGCCTCGAGTGCAACGCGGCCATGCTGCGGACGAGGTCTTCGACCAGGTCCATCTGCTGCCGGACCGTCGTCCCGATCCGGTACCATTCCACAATCGTGAACTCCGGGTTGTGCAGCCGCCCGGATTCGCCGCGGCGGAACGAACGCGTGACCTGGTAAATCGCCTCCGCGCCCGCGACCAGCAGCCGCTTCATCGCGAACTCGGGGGATGTCTGCAGATACATCGGCGGAGCGATGCGGCCCGGCGCGACATCCGGCACGATGAACGGGTCGAGCCACGCATCGACGCACACGTCGTGCGACAGCAGCGGCGTCTCGACTTCAAAGTAGCCAAGTCCGTCGAAATAGCGGCGGACCGCCGCCAGCAGCCGGGCGCGCTGCTGCAGAACTCCGATCGAGGCAGTCGGCAGAGAATCCCCGGCCATCAAGCAGTCCCACCAGCCCGACGCGCCAGCGAGGGCGGCCCCCCTTCGTGCGACGAGCAAGCGCAGGACCCGTTCTTCAGCATGGCGTGCATGAATTCGACGGATACGATGGTATCCGACTGGCGGCGAACCGTCTTGTGAGCCGGCGATAACAGCCGCGTCCCGAATCGTCGCGGCGGAGTGGACATCGTGGGAGCACTGCTGATCGCCTGGACCGCGCGCGGTGCGATGGCGTGCTGGGTCGCCACGTTTCTGCAGGGCGAGCGACGTTCAGGCCGGATGCCCCGGCGCGCTGAGGTGCTCTGGAGCGCGGCCGGTTGGCTGCTGCTTGCCGCCCACGTGCTGTGCGCGTTTCACTTCCAGCACCACTGGAGCCATGCCGAGGCATACGCGCACACGGCGCGGCGCACCGCAGAAACCGTTGGCTGGAACTGGGGCGGCGGACTTTATGTGAACTATGCCGCGATTGCGCTGTGGGGAGCCGATGTCCTGGTCGGTCTCCGCGCGTGCCGGCAACAACATCCGGTGCCACGCTGGTGG
>JAEUIG010000118.1 GCA_016795125.1 Planctomycetaceae bacterium
ACGAGCTGGCGCAACTCATTACGAATGTTCTGCTGGATGCGGCTGTCTTGAACCAGCCGTTCGGCCGTGTGCATCAGGCTCGCGAGCGTGTCGCCGAAGAAGATTTGCTTGTTGATGCTCTCGGCCGTCCGCTCCGCCTGACGTTCATTACGGCCGTCCAGTGCGTCCTGTGCGAGCTGCATGTGCTTCTGCAGGTTCTGTCGCTGCCGCTCGGACATGTATTCGTCGTACTCGTCGCAGAAATGCTTCGCCCGCCGAATCGCCTCTTCCAGGGACTCAAATGCTTCGTCGGACGTCGAGCCGTACTCCAGACGGTGCAGTTCCGGCTCGCGTCCCTCGATCGCGACGGAGAGTTCGAGTACCCGGTTGTCGTCGTAGCGCATGCCGACTTTGACCGGCGTGCCGATCGTGACCTCGCGTCCCTTCAGGTCGACAACAATGTTCCCCTGGTGGGAATTGCGGCTGGCCTTCTCGTTGGTTCCCGCCCAGACGCGGATGAACACCTGGTTCGGCTTTGTGGCGATGAAATTGTGCGTGATCGGCGTCTCCATGGGATACGGCGTCGCCTTCGGGATAATCACGTGGAAGACGTCCCGCTCCGCTCCCTTCTTCACGCCGATGCCGATGGACCGCTCGGTGATCTGCTTGGTGTCCATCAGCTCCGGGTTGAGCACGGCACGCCCGGCGCTCAGATCGGCGCCGCATTTCTCGCACGCCGCAGTCCCGTCCGGATTGACCGTCTTGCATTTCTCGCAGATCAGACCCGTCAGCGCGGCAGCGTAATAGGCGGCCCCCTGCGCCACGGCGTACATCGGGTGCACGTCTTCGACACTGCGCACGCGGCCCGGAAACTTCGCTTCCATACTGGCCCGGACCTTGGGAATGTACGTCGATCCGCCGATCAGCAGCACTTCGGACACCGTTTCCGGCTTGATGTTCCGCTCGGCGAGCACCGCATCGACTTCCGCCAGTGACTTCTGGATGCAATCATCAATCATCGCCTCGAACTGTTCCCGCGTCACCGTCAGGTTCCGCACGGCCAGGATGCGGGGCGATGTCTGACCCGGCGCAGGAGGAGCTTTTCCCAGAATCGGGATGTTGATCACCGTCCGGTCCGCTTCTGACAGCGCCTGCTTCGCCTCTTCCACGCGCGGCTTGATCCGGCTGCGGAACATCTCGTCGCTGCGGGGATCGTAGCCGTTGTACCGCTCCGCAATGTGCTCGGCCACGAGGTCCATCAGCCGGTAGTCGAAATTGTCCCCCCCCAGCCACGCGTCGCCCCCGATGTTCTTCCCCCGGAAGCGACTGTCCTTCACTTGCAGCAGCGAGACGTCGAACGTCCCCCCCCCGAGATCGTAAACGAGGACGTGACGGTTCGGCCGCTGCTCGCTGAGTCCGGCGGCGAACGCGGCGGCCGTCGGCTCGTCCAGCAGCGCTTTGACGCGCAGTCCGGCGATCCGGCCCGCCTCGAGCGTCGCCGCCCGCTGTCGTTCGTTGAAGTACGCCGGAACCGTAACGACGACGCCGTTCACCTGGTCCTGAAAGAACTCTTCCGCCGCCTCCCTGGCCTTCGTGAGAATCATTGCCGCGATCTCTTCCGGCCGGTAGTGCCGGTCCCCCAGCAGCACTCGCGCAGCGTGGTCCTCCCCCTGCGGCGCCTCGGTGATCGAATAGCCGACCTGTCGGATCACTTCCAAAACTCGGTCCCGTTCTTCGGCGTCCTCCCCCTTGAAACGTTCCTCTGCACTGTAAAAGCGGGCCCCCATCAGCCGCTTGATCGAGTAGATCGTGTCTTTCGGATCGTTGGCTTCGGCCGCCGCGCAGGCGTCGACGCCCACCAGCAGCGATTTCACAGTCACCCGGTCGTTGCAGACCACCGAGGGAATGTGATACCGGTCGCTGATGCGCACGACGACGGGCTTGCCGTCCACGATTGCCGCGACGACCGTGTTGGTCGTCCCCAGGTCGATGCCCAGATCGATTGCCATTTCGTTCACTCACCTGTCGCCGGACTACGGATGCTCGAGACCTGTACTGCCGCACGACGTATCACTTCGTCTTCCCAGAGCAACCCCTCAATCTCGACCTCAACCACTTCGCATCGCTCAGTGACCTTGTCCGTGCGGCGCTTGACGTCGAAACGCCCCGGATCGCTGACGGGATCGCCAGGGTTGCCGAACACCTCGATCCCCTCCGTCGCCAGCGCCGCGAGCAACTCGTCGCGGACCGCCCCCAGCGCGTCGAACAGACCTTGTTCGTCCGGCCGGGTCTGATCGAGCACGGACCGGATCTGGCTCGCGACAGCCCCGACGCGCCGGACGATTCCGACGGCGCGCTCTCGAAATCGGGCCTCCGCCTCCCGGGCAGCCTGAGCCTGCCGCATCAAGTCGAGTTCCTGGTCCATCCTCTCCTCCGCCACACGATTCACACGACCGCTCCACCGCACGCGGATCAGGCACCGACGCCCCCGGAAAGCCGACCGACGGTGGCCCCCGTCAGGTCTCGTGCGCCGGACCCGGCAGCGGGTACAGAAACAGATCGACTCCCAGTCGCTTGACCACTGTATCGATCGCCGTCACCGCCCGCTCCTCCTCCTGAGTCTCCGGAAACACCTCCTGGACTTCCGCCAGCGACGACGCCGGCGTGATCCCATGCGCCGCCAGCAGTCGATATGGGGCCAGAATCTCCGCCTGCGGGTCGGCGTCGCACAGCAGCTGGCGTCGGACGGCCGGCGCGGATTCGTCTTGCTGTCCATGGATCGTGAAGACGGTCGAGCACTGAGGGCAATTCGTCTGTGCATTCACATATTCGCCGGTCACGAGCCAGCGATGACCGCACTCCGGGCAGACGACGGGTAGCTGCGACATAGACTATGTCTCCGTCTCCGGGTGATACCGATCCATGTAATCTTTGATCCGCTGCACGCTGCGCGGAACGCCCCGACGAAGTTCGTCCGCGGTGACCTCCGGACCGGCGCTGCGCTCCTGTTCAGGCGGGAGCGGTCGCGGCGACCGAACCGGCGCCGCCGGTCCCTTAGACGTAAGCGCGCGCAGCTGCTGCAACTGCTCGGCCGACACCCGCGAAACCAGTTGCAGTAGAACCTCCTGAGGCAGCTGTGAAAGGTAACGGTGCCCGGGAAATTCAGCCTGCACGCCGTTGAGGAGTTGCGCAACAGCCGCAACGCCGTCCTGCTCGAGCAGCCGCTCGGCCTCCGAGACGACGGCCCCGCGCAGGCGCGCGACGGCCGACAGGTCATTGGGCCGCGCGAGACACTCCGCACGCGCCGACTCAAGCTGCATGTCCCTCGACATCCGCTGCCGGGCGCCCTCTAGCTCCTGCGCCGGGTCGTCGCCGACCGGCGTCGTACGCGCTGCCTCGACGTCTGCACCCCGTCGCAGCCCCGTCATGGCCGCGTACTGTGCTTCCAGATCCTTTTTCTGGTCGTACCACTGCACCTGCTCTTGCACCTCCGCAAGCATCTCCGCGTCCGGAAAGTCCCGTTCCAGCCGCGCGACTGCCGCTCGGGCGGCATCCAGCCTGCCCAGCACTCCCTGCTGATGGAGTCGGATGTTGGCGGCCACGAGGACGTACAGATCTCCCGCACTGAGCGTCTGGCCTTCGGCATCGGCGCTCTCGACGATCTTCAGCGCCTCGCGCAGTCGTCCGTCACCGAAGGCGAATCTCGCTTTGTGTCGCAACAGTGCGCTTTCCAGTCGCGCATAGGCGCTCCCAAGCGTTCTGCCGAACGCCCGCTCCGCCTCGCAGTACGTAATCCGCAGCTTCTGTGCCTCCCACGGCGTAAGACCTGGCGCTTCAGCCCCTGCCGCGACATCCTGCAATACGTCGCCCAGGCGCTGCGCCACTGTCGTAAGGGCGTGAGCGTCGTCGCGGGCCAGGCGCGACAGGCATTCCAGTCCGCGTCGGCCTCGCTCTGGATCTTCGGCGATCCCGCCCACGGTGAGGCCCCGGCGAACCTCTTCCAGCGCAGCGCGGCTCAGCAACTCAACCGCCGTCGCATGCCACGGATCCTCCGGACGATCGACCGCCGCCGGCCGATCCTCAACGAGCACAGTGGTCTGTCCCGAGTCGAGACGGTACGCCGCGGAAAACAGCGGTGAGAACCAGGGAAGAGCCTCCGGCAATGCCGCGATCCGTTCGGCTGCCTGCTCGGTCAGCCGCGCCGCGGCGCCGAAACGCTGCGCAAAGCCATAGCCGAACGCGGCCGATGCCAGTCGGTGCGCTCCAACAGCCACCGCGACCCCGCCAGCGGACTGCAAGCACGCCGCCGCCCGATCTTCCGCCTCGACAAAATCACCGAACGACAGTCCCAGCATGCGGAAGCTGTCGTTGTTCCGCAACGCCTTAGTGCACGTGCGAGTAAGAACCGACTGCACGGTCTCGTTCCAGACCACTACTCGATCCTCCGACACGGCCGAACCTGACAGTAGTTCCGGTGAATGGCGCAGCGCCGTCATTCCCATCACCGCCAGCGTGGCCGACGGCAGCGGATTCGCCGGCGTCAAGGCGACATCCAGCAGACTGCTGACGATCAACCGGCGAAGACGCTCAAAATCCAGGCGGCGGCCAAGCGCCGCGGCCGACAGCCGCGCGGCGTCGCCCCAGCGACCCTCCAACACTGCGACGACTTCAGGATCGAGTTCGTCTCCGGCGAACGTCCCGGCCGCGATCCGGACGTCGGCGTCGGGATCGCCCATGACGCTGAAAAACGGCGCGACTCCCGCTGCCGGATCAATCTGCAGCAACTCCTGGATCCGGGGGAGCTCGACACCGCGCGCTGCGGGAGGGACTTCCCCTGCGGACTCTGCCTCCGGAGATTCCTCCTCCGCCGTGTCCAGGTCGCCACCTGCCGCTGCCCGAACCGGTGGGATCGGTCGCAGATTCGTCTGCTCGGCATGCTCGAGATACATGTCGTCGAACAGTTCCTCTTTGCGGAGCAGTTCCTCAAACCGTCTGTTGTTCAGCGTGTCGTTGCCGTCGTAAAAGTTGACCCGCTGATAGTCGTGCAACTGCGTGAAGTCGGGAGGGATGTCGCAGTTCTCGAACCATAGCGGGATAATCAGCTTTTCCTGGCCATAGGCCCACTCATATTCCTTGCGACAGAAGTCCGACTGGCTGTAGTCCTGCGTCCAGACGATCAGCATCACGCGGGACTGCTTCAGCCGCGTGCGCAACTGGTCCCTCCAGTTTCCCGCGCGCAATCCCGGGTCGCACCAGAAGCGGACACCGCAGTACGAAAGCCGCGACGCCACCCAGTCCTTGAGAGGTGTGTTCCTGCGGCAGTAACTGATGAAAACGTCGTAGTTCATATCAGCCAAACGCTGTCGGAGTGTCCGTCAGGCGCGCGGGCATGCTGCTCACCGATCCAGAATCCCGCTTCGCAGAATCGCTTCCGCGTGGTGTCGTTCCATTTCTCGATAGTGGCCGATCGCAAGCCGTTCCTTGAACAGCCTCTGGGCCTCCTTGAGTCGCCCTTCCGCACGCGCCTTCTCTCCCAGGTAATAGAGGAATTCGCCGCGACGGAGTTCGCTGGTAGCCATCTGATGCACGTCCTCATCCGTTCGCAGTCCGCGGAACCAGTCGCCCAGAGCGCCGTACCATTCATCGTCTCGTGTCACTTGCGGACCCTGCGCGATTACGGCCGGCATCTCCTGCCGGCGCCCCAGGTGCATCAGGCAGGTCAACGTCATCAACCGCTGGAGATTGCTGGGCGGCTCGTGCCGGGTCGCCGTTTGCAAATCCGCCAGCGCGTCCGCAAACTCGCCGGCTCGCAGTTCGTTGATCGCCAGGTCGGTCAGCAGCCCTGTCTCCTCCGGAAAATGTTCGAAGTAAAGCCGGAGATCCTCCTCCGCATCCTTGAACCGTCCGGCCTGAGAGCGGATGCGACCCCGTAAAAGACGGCCCATCGCCAGTCGCGGATACTCCGTGACGAGTTCCTCGAACACCTGCACCGCTTCGTCGAGCCTTCCGACGTTGCGGCAACTCAGCCCCTTGATAAACAGCAGCCGCACCCGGTCGTTTCCGGTCACTTGCAGCGGAGCGATCATCCGCAACGCCTCTTCATAGTGTTCTTTCTCAAAAAGCGTGTTGGCCTGCATCAACCGCTGTTCGTTCGACAGCGACGGATCGACCAGGCAGTAGTAACGGCGAGCCCGCTGCCGCTGGGCTTCGTCGTCGCTGCGGTCTCCCAGCCAGTTCTCGACGATCGTGGTCGCGTCGGTCAGCAGATTGCGGTCGTTCGACAGAATCCGGGACTCTCCCAGGCGACGGATCATGACCTTCGTCCGCGCAAGACAGATCTCCGAGTTGTCGGGCACCCGCTTATACGCCTGCTCTGCCACCTCGGACGCACGGTCCAGGTCGCCCGCCATGCACAACCCCTCGACCGCGTGGGCGGCCGCCGCCGCGTACAGCCCCTTGATCGAATCATGTTCGGGCTTCGTTTCCAGCGCCCTGTCCGCGTCGCGAAATGCGGCGTCGTACGCTCCCTGTCCCATGTGTTCCGCGGCGCGACGGAACAGCCGCAGGCAGTCGATCTCCCGGTATTCCGACCGGATCCGCTCGCGATCGTCGGCGGTCAGCGTCTCTGACTGCGTCTCGGTCAAGATGGCCCGCTGCATCATCTGCGCCAGGAGGCCGAGGTACTCGCGGTTGACCTGCGGGTCTTCGACCAGTTTGTGAAACGCATAGTTCATCATGCTAATGACGGTCCGACGCGTGTCCCGCAATTCGCGGTTTTCGGACGCATGTGACAGCAGATCCTGACATAGACCGAGGGCGTCCATTAGTCGATCGGTGGCCGGTCGGCACTCACCCGCCTCGAGCAGGTGATGCGCGTCGTTGACCAGGACTGTGAGGTACTGTTGACTCAACCGCTCATCGTCGGGCGCGAGCAGCCGCGCCCGCTGCATGTATTCCACGGCCTGGCCGGAATCGTTCTGTTCGTTATGCGCTCGCACCGCCAATCTCACGAGCAACTGCACGAGAGTGTTGATCGACCGTTGGTCTGGCAGAATCTGGGCCGCCCGCTCCGCGAGAAACAACGAGACGGTCCAGTCGCTCGCCTCGAGCAGTTCCTCCAGCCGCTGCTGGACCATCGACTGCATGCGGTCCTTGATCGCCCGCCCTTGTCGCAACAGGATGCTCGTCGTTTGACGGTCGAGCACATCGACGTCGCGGACAGCCTCTCCCCAATACGCAAGTGCCTTCTCGACGCTCTGTTCTCCCGCCTGAAACAGCGCGCTACTGCCAACTTCGACGCGGATCTCGATCGCCAGTTGACGTGCGTCACGACTTCTCTCCGTCGAAGCGGACAGCAGATCAGCGGCGCCGTCACTCGCGCCGTTCTGTTCCGGACTGATCTGCCGGTCCAGGAAATCGAGCGCCCGGTCCAGCTCCTTGTAGCGGAAATAAATGTAAGGCAGTGCCAGGACTGAGAAGCAGTAGCCCGCCCGCCGCTTGACCGACGCTTCGTCGTCGTCCGTCCGGCCGAACATCCGGTTCAGCAGGAGAATCACGGAGTCGTTCGTCACCGGCAGTCCGCGAATGTGCCGCTGCGCCTCATCGAAAAAGCCGCATCGCCGTGCGTACGACGGTCCGCAGACGACATATCCGCCCTCGCTCTGGTCGAACGGCACGCCCCCCAGCTTGCGCACCAAGCTGGCACCCTCCAGCTCCACTCTCCATTCGTCCCGCACCCGTTGGATCCGCTGGCGACCCTCCGCATCAATCGCCGCCCCGTAGGACTCCTGCAACCGAGTCAGAGCCACGTCCACCGCCGCGTACACGGATTGTCGCGCGGCCTGCATTTGCTCGCGCGAGATCGGCTGACCGTACGTCTGCTCACGCTCCGCGCGGATCCACTCCATGTGACGGTCGCTCTCCAGCGCGTACACGAGATACGGCACCGCCCGTCCCCAGTGTTCCTCCGCCGACTTCCCGTTCCCTGAGGATTCCGCCTCGAGCGCCCGCCAGTAATGGAACAGACCCGCCACGTGACACAAGGCCGGATCGCCACAGCTCTCGCGGAGTGCCTCCGCCAGCGCCGCTTCGGCTTTTGCATGCTCGCCAGACCGGGCGTTACGTCGGAATTCGTCGAAGCGAATGTTGTTGCTCATGCCGAATTCACCGCCCGGTCGTCGGAAGTGTCGGACGAATCGGACCTGCGGCGAACTGGCGCTTCGTCGCAGACGCAACGGAACCCGAGATGCCGATGATCGCGTCCGGAACGCGTCATCGGTCGGAGCAGCAGCTGCGTCTCATCCCGCACATCCAGCTGCGCGGCTTGATTCGCACACGAGCCTCCCAGGTACACCACCTGTTCGCCTTCGCGGACCGTCGACGTCCATTCCCACACGTTTCCCGCCATTTCCTGAATGCCCCACGGACTGGCTCCGTCCAGGAAGATGCCGATCGGCGCCGGGACCGCGTCCTCGTCTTCGAAGATCGCATAGGCGGCAAGCTCGGGCGTCGGCGGATCATCGCCCCACGGGTATCGTCGCCCGTCGTCCCCCAGCGCGGCCCGCTTCCATTCTGCCGCCGTCGGCACACGCCACGATTGACCCGTCAGTCGCGATCTCCATGCACAAAACGCTTCCGCGTCGTCCAGCGACACTCCCGTTACCGGCTGATCCAGCCGTCGAAACGCTTGGGATTTCCAATACGTTGGTTCCCAGTCGAGCCCCTGCACGCGGTGGTAGATCAAGAAAATGCGGTTCGTGATCGGGTGCACATCCATTTGGAATCCCGTAACGTGGCTGCTGCCCGCCGGCACCGGCGTTGTCTGGAATTGACGCAGCGCCTCGCGACAATCCGGACAGACATCCCCGATTGCCACGTCCTCCAACGCCGACGTCGCGGCCGACGGTGTCACGGGCGCCCGACACGACGCGCTGCATTCCGGACAGGGAATGCACCGTCCCAGCAGTGACGGTGAAATCTGGAACACCCCGCTGCAACGGCTGCAGTGCAGGTCAAGCACTCCGTCCTCTGTCCGATAGCAGGCACACGCGCCGCCTCCTTCAGCCTCTGGTGCCGATTCCGAGGCGCCATGGCGCGGCGTGAATGTGCGGCCGCAGCCCCGGCAGGTGTTGCCCGTTATAGACCCCGACTGAAGTTCCACTTCAGTTTCAGCGCCGACCGCCTCCTCTGGCTGCGTACGCTGACGCTCCGCCGTCAGCACCTGTTCCAGCAGCTTGGCCAGCAGCGGCCGCTGCTCAGTCGGCGCCAAATCCAGCGCCCGCTCCAGTTCCCGTCGGCTTGACGGAATATCTCCCAGGGCGAAATCCAGGATCGCGAGACCGTGATGGTCGTCGCCGCCGAGCGTCGCGCGGCGGGCAACGATCGCCTGCTGCAGCTTTGGATCCTCGATCGTCGTCAGGATGCCCTCCGCCAGCAACAGGTTCAGCCATCGTTCCCGACAGGCCGATGCTGCCTCAGGCCGTCCCAGTTCATCATTCAGAGCAATTGTCGTTTGCGCTGCCGACTCGCGAACGACAGGCGACAGTGTCGCTCCGTCGCGCAGCGCCTCCTCCAGCATCCCGAGCGCAGGCTCGTATTGCCGCAGTCGCAGCAGGTTCTGACCGATCCGCAGGTACTCTATCACCATCTGCGGCGAAAGCTGGATCGCCCGTTCCCGGGCCTTGTTGGCCAGCTCAAACTCCCTGACCTGTTCGCACAGCCCCGCAACGACCGAGAGCGTGATCGCCCGCGCGGAAAACTTCAGCACCGAGCAGTCGTTGATCAGAGTCCGCAGAAAATAACGCAGCGCCAGGTCATGCCGCCCCTGCGCTCTATGGCACAACCCGATGTTCATCAGGCATGCCCCGACCTGCTCCGGGTCGCCGAACGCCTCCCTCACCGACAGGCTCCGCCCCGTGTACAGAATCGCGCTCTCGTAATCATCCTGGTCGATGCAGAAATTACCGATGTGCTTCTGCACTTTCGACAGGCCAATCATCGACTCCCGCCGCTCATCCGAACCTTCCTCCGACTGCTCGTAGACTCCCTGGAACAGCTGCTGGCCGCGCCACAGGCAGAGCAACGCCGCATCCGGTTGCGACCGTCCGGAGCAGATCAGCCCCCGTACCGCCCAAACCTGTCCGGCGTTGATGCGGTCCCCGGCCTCCCTGGCAACTACCTCCACACGGTCGAGCAGGTCGTCCGCGCGATCGTAGTAGTGGCTGTCGACAAAGTAGCTCGCTGCTTGAATCAACTGCTCAGGCAGTGAGCGAGGACAGTCTGCCATCGCCTCCGACAACACCCGGCTCAGCGGCAGTGCGTCCGTTTCAGCCGACGGACGTTCCCGGTTGAGCGGCTGGCGATGTTCCAACTCGAGTGAGCTGGCGGCGATCAGTGCTGTCGCACGGTGCACATCGAAGCGCTGGCTTACTTCGCGGATGCGTGTGGCTGCGTCTGAAATACGTCCTGAGTCGACGTCTTCGAGAAACTGCCGCGCAAACTCTTTCCGCTCCTGATCGAAGCCAGCATTCGCTGTCGACGTCGTCAAGAATCCCCCCCTCATAGCGCGCTGTAGTATGGTCCCGCAGTTCCTTCAGAAAGGAACCGAAGAAGAGAGGCCGAGAGTTGTTAGCGTCACCGCAAACGGAACCTATGTCAAGCGTCACCATACACCCCTCAGGGCTGCATGCAACTCCACACGGCGCCGCGCGATTCAGGTTTCATCCACCGCCGGTTATGATCTCTGGCTTGTCTCCCGGCACTCCATCTCAAGGAACGCGGGCCATGCGCATCACGGTCGCCGGCGATGTCATTGTCGACCATCACGTCTACGAAGGCGAACGCCTCAACCCCGCGGCCGTGGATGCCCGAGGTCTGCGCGTGGTGCGGGAGCATGGGGGCGCATTGGCCCTTGAGAAGCTGATTCGCCACGTCCTCGCGCCGAATTCCCCTGCGCCGAATTCCGTCGAATTCGGGCTCAACTTGCCGGAGCTCGACTCGGCGCCCTGCGGGCATCACGGCCTGGCCGTGTTCAAGCCATATCCCCGAAACGCCGCCGAACCGAAGAAACGCGCCTGGCGCGCCGGGCTGCTGATGGGCTACGGCCACGATAACCCGACCCCGGCCCAGGTGGATGCGACTCCGGCGCCGAGCGGATGCTGTGACCAGTTTCAGCCGCATCCCGTATTGAAAGACGCCGGAGAGATCCTCGTCCTAGACGACGCCGGGTTTGTCTTCCGCAATCAGCCGGATTGCTGGCTCTTGCCGGCCAACGCCGATCGATCTCCGCAGTGGGTCGTCCTGAAGACGTGTCACCCGCTGTGCCGCGGCGACCTCTGGGGGCGACTCGCGGCGTTCCGCGATCGTCTGGTGATCGTCGTCTCCGCAAAAGAACTGCGTAACGAAGCCAGCGGGATCAGCCAGGGATTGTCGTGGGAACGGACGATTGAGAATTGCGTCGCCGCCCTGAGCAGCGATCCCGTACTGCGGCGCCTGCCCCAGGGGTGCCTGCATCTGATCGTCACCTGCTCGGCCGACGGCGCGCTTTGGCTGGAGATGGACGCGGACTCGGAACCAGGCGCCAGGCGCGTGCGCCGTGCGACGCTCGTCTTCGATCCCGGCAGCATCGAGGGCTTGTGGGCCGAACAAACGGACGGCGAAGTTTTCGGCTATCTGTCGTGCATGGTGGCGGCCGTCACGGCGGCATTGGCCAATGCGGCGGCGTCCGCGGTCGACCTCGCACCCGCTTTGTCCGCCGGATTGGCCGCGATGCGCAATCTGCGCGAAGAGGGGCACGGCGTCTTCGACGACAAACACCCTCCGCAAGGCTTTCCCGCACAGCGCCTCGCCGAAGTCATCACTCAGGGCAGTTCACGATTCGCCGTCTGTGCGGTTCCGTGGGCCGAGTTGACGCCGAGCGGGTCGGCGGCGGCGTCCACCTGGTCCATTGCGGTCCAGGCTCAGTCCGCACCCGCGACGACTTCCGGCGTAAGTTCACTCAGCGGCCTGGCGCGGCAGGTCGTCCTGCGCGGGCGGCGCGTCTTGATGCATCTCCCGCATGCACGATTCGGAGGGCTGTTCACGGTCGACCGGACCGAGATTGAAACGCTTCGGGCGTTGCGACGGCTCATGAAAGACTACGAGCATGCTGCCGGAGCAAAGCCACTGTCGATCGGCGTGTTCGGTCCGCCGGGCGCCGGCAAATCGTTCGGCGTCAAACAGATTGCGTACGAGATTTTCGGCAAAGAGGCCTGGCTGGAGTTCAACCTCTCGCAATTCGCTCAGGACGACCTGATCGGGGCGCTCCACCAGGTGCGCGACAAGCGCCTGGAAGGAAAAACGCCCGTCGTCTTCTGGGACGAATTTGATTCCCGCAACTACGAGTGGCTGCAATACCTGCTGGCCCCGATGCAGGACGGACGCTTCCAGGAGGGTCCGATCAGCCATCCGCTCGGCCGCTGCGTCATGATCTTCGCCGGTGCGACGAGCCACACGTATCGCCGGTTCGGGCCGCGTCCCCCCGGTCATTCGCAATTCGACGCCGACGCCTGGGAGCGATACAAGCTGGCGAAGGGGCCGGACTTCATCAGCCGGCTCGACGGCTATTACGATGTGCTCGGACCGAACCAGCGCCTCGCCGACGACGGCCAGCCCGACCCGACCGACATCTCATACCCGATGCGGCGGGCCCTGCTGCTCCGCAGCTTTCTGTGTAAGGACAAGGACGGGAAAGACGTGGAAGGGCGGCTCGACATCGACCCGGGACTGGTCCACGCGCTCTTGACCGTCCCCCGGTACAGCAACGGCGCACGCTCCCTGGAGAAGCTGGCGGCGAGCCTGAAACAGGACCGGCCGCTCGGCCCGGTCCGGCGCTCGTCGCTGTGCCCGCCGACGCAACTGGCGATGTTCGTCGACTTCCCCAACGTGCCGGCCGCAGTAGCGACGTTCACCGACGAACAGGTCGTCGCCGAAGTGCAGCGGCGGTTCCTGGAGCTGTGCCAGTCGCACGAGGCGTTCCAGCAGCCGGAACTGATCGAGGCGTTGGCAGCGGCGATTCATGAAACCTATCGCGAACACATACAAAAGACGAAGGCGAAAATCAGCCCGG
>JAEUIG010000228.1 GCA_016795125.1 Planctomycetaceae bacterium
CACCACCACCTCCTCCGCCGTCGCCACGTTGACCACCCCCGCCTCGGCCACCGCCTTGTCCGCCGCCGCCCCGGCCACGTCCGCCATCGCGGCCCTTCTGGGCGAATGCATCACCCATCATCAATGCGGTGCACAGCATCGCTGCCACACCGAGTTTCAAGTTTCGTGATTCGATCAACATGTCAGTTCCTCCCGCACGGTTCAGTGGATGCCTGGTTGGATTGGTTCACGGGTGTCTGCTGTTGCGTGTGTCGCGTGCGGACATCGTCGCACGCCCTCTTGCTCACGATCGCCGCCCCGCACCGTCAATCAATCGGAAACCTCCACTGAAGAGCGCTTTCCAGCTTTTCACCTAGCGCAGGCGGGGATGGCACCGGTCTAGATTCTGCGGAGAACCAGCAAAGATCGGGGATTCCCGTAGCGTGGCAGAGCGGATCACTCGATCCCGGCGGGCAGCGCCCGACTACGTCGCGGCGGCGGACGGCAGCGATACCTTCACGCGCGTCCCACGGCCGACCTGGCTCTCGATGGCAATCTGGCCGCCGTGACGAGTAACGATCGCCTGGCAGATGGCCAGCCCCAACCCGCTGCCGCTGGTGCTCCCGCGCGCCATTGCTCCGCGATAGAAACGCTGAAAGAGTCGCGGGACCACCTCGGGCGAAACACCGACGCCCGAATCGGCGACGACGATCTCAATGGAGTCCGTCCGGCACGCCCCTGTGACGGACACGTTGCCTCCGGACGGCGTGTACTTCAGCGCGTTGTCCAGCACGTTGCAGAACAGCCGCCGCAACCGGTCCGGTTCGATCGCCACCTGGCAATTCGGCAACGGCGAGCAAACCATCGTCAGGCCGCGATCGACCGCCAGCGGCTGCAGGTCGTTCACCAGTTCCTCGACGAAGCCGCCGACGCTGATCGGCGCGGCCGCCGTTGGCACGCCAGCGTCTTCGCGGCTGAGAAACAGCAACTGGTCGACCAGCCGCGTCATTCGCTCGATCTCTTCGATCTGGTTCTCCAGCACCGCACGGTACTCGTCACCTGAGCGCGAAGCCCGCAGTGCGACGTCCGCTTCGTTCCGCAGGACGGCCAGCGGGGTCCGCAGCTCGTGCGCGGCATCCGCCGTGAGATGCTGCATTTCGAGAAACGACCGCTGCAGCCGGTCAAGCATGTCGTTAAACGCCGCCGCCAGCCGTCCAAGCTCATCATCGGCATCCGGCACGCTGACTCGGTCTTCGAGGCATGTCGCGGAAATCTGGACAGCGGCCGTCGTCAGTCGATCGACGGGCGCCAGGGCCCGTCGCGACAGCCAGCTCCCGACGGCCAGGGCGACGAGAATCGAGGCCGGCATCAGCCACAACAGGACCGACACCAGTTGAGCGAGCTCGCCGTGGTACAGCTCGAGCGAGTCGGCCGCCTGGATGATGAAAAGGCCATCGTTGGACTGCACCAGCCGGCTGGCGGCGCGAAACTGCCGGCCGTCGGCGAGCACCACATTCTCGACCGCCATTCCCTTTCCGTCCGGGACGGAAGACGGCACGGCGAGTCGATCCGCACCCAGCAGATCCGACGTGAACAACACCGTCCCATCCGGTCGCGCGACCTGAATCGCATAAAACGGATGCTGCCCGAAATACTTCCGAAACTGCGCGGCGCGCGTCTCAGGGTCACTCGCGCCGCGCACTTCCATTTCGATTTCAACGAGCTCTTCGTCAAGCGCGCGATCAATCTCGGCCCGCAGATTGTGCGCAAACGTGAAGTACAGCGATGTTGCCAGCACGCACAGGCTGAGCGTCCAGATGGCGCCGTACCACAGCGTCAGACGCCGGCCAATTGTCATCCGGACCATGTGTGATCCTTCAACATGTAGCCGACGCCGCGGATGGTGTGGATGAGCGGCGGCAGTCCGTCCCGCTCCACCCTGCGTCGCAGATGGTTGATCGACACATCAACCACGTTCGTCAGCACGCCGGTTTCGTCCCGCCACACGTCGCGCACGAGCATTTCGCGGGACACCGCCTGACCGGCGTGACGGACGAGGTACGCCAGCAGATCGAACTGGCGGTTCGTCAGCTCGATTTCCTTCCCGCCGCGAACCACGCGCCGCGCGAGAAGGTCCAGTTCCAGGCCCTCGACATCGATGCGGTTCGATTCTGATGTCCGCCGCAGCAGCGCCCGCATCCGCGCGAGCAGCTCGTTGAATGCAAACGGTTTGACCAGGTAGTCGTCCGCCCCACTGTCGAGTCCGAGTACGCGGTCGGTCACGGCGTCCCGGGCGGTGACGACCAGTACGGGCGTCGCGCAGCCGTCGTGCCGCAGCGAACGGAGCAGGTCAAGGCCGCTGCCGTCCGGCAGCATCAGGTCGAGGATGACGGCATCCGGCGGCTCGTCGCCGAGGTGGCGGCTGCCTTCGGCCGTCGACCCGGCCGTCGCGACGTGAAACCCCGCCTCCTGCAGCCCCCGCTGCAGGCTGCGACGCAGTTTCGGCTCGTCTTCGATGATCAGGACGCGCGGCACGCCGTGTCTCTCCTCAGGCAAAGTGTCGCACTCCGCGCCGGGCGAGTAAACGCGCAGCGGATTAAAACTCGTTCATCGAGACGCGCGTCCGGTTGCTCCACAGCGGATGCCGACTAGCCTGCACGCGGACTGCAAACGGAGGGGCTTCTCACCAGGAAAGGAACGCACATGCCCTCGATGAAGGAACGGACCGGCCGCGGCGGCTTCACCCTGATCGAACTGCTCGTCGTGATCGCCATCATTGCGATCCTGATCGCACTGCTGCTGCCGGCCGTGCAACAGGCTCGTGAAGCAGCGCGGCGCACGCAGTGCAAGAACAACCTCAAACAGATCGGCCTGGCGCTGCACAACTACCTCGATGCCTACACGCGGTTTCCTCCGGTTTCGGTACTGCCGGCGGACCGGCTCTCCGAACCGTGGTCCGGCCAGGCCCGCCTGCTGCCGTACATCGACCAGGCGAACCTGCACAACCTGATTGACTGGAACGTCAGCAGCGAGTTCACCGCGAATCCGGTGGTCTGCCAGACCCGCGTGCCGATCTACATGTGCCCCAGCGAGACGCAGGACCGCGCCCGGCCAACGGCGGCACTCGTTCACTATCCGCTCAACTACTCCTTCAACGAAGGGACCTGGTTCATCTATGACCCGGTGAGCGGCAGCGTCGGCGACGGGGCGTTTCACCCGAACCGGGCCTTCCGTCCGGCGGACATGGTCGACGGCATGAGCAACACTCTCTGCGTTGCGGAGAACAAGGCTTTCCAGCCGAACCTGTGGGACACCATGAATCCCGGCACGCTCAACTCCCCGCCGCCGGCCACACCGGCCGAAGCGGCCGCGTATTTCGGCGGGACTTTTGATTCCAACGGCCACACCGAGTGGGTTGAGGGAGACGTTCACGAGTGCGGGTTCACCACGACATTCACTCCCAACACCGTCGTCCCCTATGTGAACGGCGGAGTCAACTATGATATCGACGTCACTTCGATGCGTGACGGCGAATCACTGACCGCCCCGACCTACGCCGCGGTCACCTCGCGCAGCTTTCACGAGGGACTGGTGCAGGTCCTGCTGATGGACGGCTCGGCCCGCGCTGTCGGCGAGAACATCGATCTGCAGGTCTGGCGTTCGCTCGGCACGCGCGGCGGCAGCGAAGTGGTGGGAGAATTCTGAGATGCCGCCGAACACTCTCGCAGTGAGATTGGGGATCGCGCTGCTCATCGCCGCACCCGTCGCCGGGTGCGGCGCAGGCGCGCCCGATGACGCCGAAGCCCGTGCGGTCGTCACCAGGTTCATCGACCAGCTCCGCGCCGGCGAGATCGATGCCGCCTGGGAATCGACGACGGCCGACTTCAAATCCGACGAAGGCCGCGAGTCGTTTCGCAAGTATGTGAAGGGGAAGCCGGTGCTCGCCGGCCCGCTGGAGATCGCCGAGCTGAAACAGGTTGAGATCCACGGTCTCACCCGCTGGGAAGCCGTCCTGCACCCGCCGTCCGAGACCAAACCGCCGGCCATCGTGCGAACAATGATCGCGCAGGAAGGCGATGCGTGGAGGGTCGAGCGGCTGGTCGTCGAATAGGTCAGGCTGTGCCTGACATAATTGGCGTCCGATGCGTCGCCGCCAACCGCAGAACGAGACCACATCAAATGCGATTTACGTCATCCACAGCATGACCTACACCTCGGCCAGCGGCGCAGTCGCATCGCCAAACGTGTCCAGCGTCACGCCCATCTTGTCCATCATCGACAGGTACAGCCGGCACATCTGGCGGTTCTCCTGGTCGAGATAGTTGAGTTCGCGGCCAGTCTCGATCTTGCCGCCGCCGCGGCCGAGCATCACCACCGGCAGCTCGTTGTTGTTGTGATTGCCGGTCATCATGCTGGAGCAGAACATCAGCATAGAATTGTCGAGCGCCGTCCGCTCTCCTTCCTGAATCGCATCGAGACGGTCGGCGATGTACGCCGCCTGCTGCATGAAGAACTGGTTGACCTTCAGCCAGTCCGCCGTGTCGGAGTGCGACAGCAGGTGGTGGATCATGTAATCCACGTTCAGATTCGGGAACCGCAGCGACGAGTGGTCGTTGTTCAGCTTCAGCGTGACGACCCGCGTCGTATCGGTCTGGAAGGCCAGCACAAGGATGTCGCACATCAGCCGCATGTGCTCCGCGATGTCCTGCGGAATTCCGTCGGGCGGGCGCGGGACATTCGGCTTGTCCAGTGTCGGTTTCCAGCCCTGCAGCTCTCCGCGCTGACCGGCCGAGGCGATGCGACGTTCCACGTCGCGGACTGACTCCAGGTACTCGTCGAACTTGTGCTGATCGGCGTTGCTGATCTTGCCGCGCAGGTCGTTTGCATCGGCGAGCACGGCGTCGAGCACGCTCTGGTCGCCGCGCGAGCCGGAATCCTTGAAGAGCCGGTCGAACGCCAGCGCGGGGTACAGCTCGAGCGGAGTCGGCGACGTCGGCGAGTTCCAAGAGATATGCGAGCTGTAGAGCATCGAATAGTTCTTGTGGACCGACGGATTCGATTTCTCACAGCCGAGCACCAGGCTGGGAACTTTCGTACCGCGGCCGATCGTCTGTGCCAGCAGTTGATCGAAACTGGTGCCGGAGCGGATCTCGCCGCCGGCGCTCAGCGGCGCCCCGGACAGCAGGTTGCCGGTCTGCGAGCTGTGAATGTTGCCCTTCGTCGCTTCGACGTTGTACAGCCCCTTGATGAACAGCAGCTTCTCGCGATGCGGCTGCAGCGGCGCGAGGACCTGGCCGAGTTCCATGTCGGCGCCGGTCCCCTTCACCCAGAATTCCTTGGAGTGATACCCGTTCCCGGAGAACAGGACGGCGACCCGCACCGGCGCTTCCGAAGCCGGCGGCGCGGCGGCCGACGTCTGTCCCCACACCGGGATCGACTCCATCCACGGGAGCGCCATCGAGACGCCGAGCCCGCGGAGAAACGTGCGCCGTGTTGTTCTATTGAGCATTGTCTGTTGTCCGAAACTTCGAATCATCGCTTGGAATCAAAGCGGCTTCATGGGGAAACAGTGCGGTTGTTGCTTCCGACCATCTGACCCCGGTCGCTGAGATCTCCAACGCCTTCCAGCGCTTTAACTCTCGCCAGTCGTCATCGTACTCGACTATGACATACTCCCGACCGCACGTTGCTGAATTTGAACATGGAGCGCGATTGGGAGGCGTGTCCCAGGAGATTTCCCCTCGGCGCTTCAACTCTTCGATGGCCTTTTCAAGACTGGCGAATTCGCCATGGAGATCAGCATGAATCTCATCTTCGATGACGAACACGCGACACGCGCTTTCGGTGACCGCAAAATCCTACTCAGGGTAGTCCTGCACGATTTTCTGCAACTCAGCGTACTTGTCTCGCACCGATGCGTCGAGTTGATTCTGAAAGTCCGCCGGCAGCCTCAGCAACGCAATCAGTTCCTGCACGTCCGCCAAGTCGCGAGCCCGCCGCGGATTGCTGATTCCGGATGCGAGCTTCAGTTCGATCAACTTCGGAAGCGTGACGAAACGCATGCCGTCGATCTCGACGACGTTTGCCTCCGGCGACGGAAACGCCACCGGCTTCGGCTTGCCGTCGCCCGGGTACTCTCCAGTCATGACGAACTCGATCCGCACGCCGGTTTCCGTGTCCCGCAAATTGCGGCTCCCTGAGAACGGCGGCAGATACCCCCGTCCCGTCAGTTCCTCACTGATTGCCTTTAGGCCGTCCGGCGTCACGAGCAGATCGACGTCTTCCGTGAAGCGTCGATAGCCGTGAAAGAACAGCGCCATGCCTCCCAGAATGCAATACGGAATGCTCCGCTCGTCGAGCGCCCGGCAGATGCGTTCGAGCGCTTTGTGAACGCCGCTCTCACCTTCAAAGTGCATGCTTCCCTCCCGCAATGCGAGACGGCGATCTGCGGACAACTGCTGTTCGTACGTCAGCATGGAACCGTTTCTACTCGAATTCCGCTCCACGAACCTCCCGGAACTGCCGGCTCAGCACGATCGATTCCAGCACGGCCGACACTCGGTATTCCCGCTGTTGCAACGAGTCGTCCATGCGGTCCAGCAGCGGGCTGTCTGAGAACTGCAATGCTCGTCCCAGTGCATATCCGAGCAGCTTGCGGTTGAACTGCCGGACAAAGTCGTCACGGCGTACTTCGAGCAGGTACGCCTGCAGTCCAGCCAGACCGTCGAGCTGCGTGCCGTCCTGCAACTGCGTGCGGGAATCGATCGCCAGTCCGGCGGCGTCCTTGTCCCGGAATCGGCCGATGGCGTCGAAGTTTTCCAACGAGAATCCCAGCGGGTCGATCCGCGCGTGGCACTTGGCGCAGGCCGGATCGCTGCTGTGCAGTTCGATGAGCTGCCGTTCTGTGCGGCCTTCCGGCGGCGTTTCTGGAAGCACCGGCACTCCCTTCGGCGGACGCGGCAGACGTTCGCCCAGCACGACCTCGCTCAGCCAGTTGCCGCGGAGAATCGGACTCGTCCGTGACGCGCCGGACTGCTGCGCCAGCGGCGCGGCCTGCGTCAGGATGCCGCCGCGCCGATATTGCTTCATCCCGTCAACGCGCCGCCACTCATTTCCGGTCACGTCCGGAATGCCGTAATGCGCGGCCAGCGCCTCGTTCAAGAACGTATAGTCAGCGTCAATGACATTCAGGATCGACCGGTCGTTCTGGAACAGATCGGCGAAGAACAGCAGCGTCTCCTCGTACATGTCGTCGCGCAGTTCGGCGAACGTCGGGAAGTGGCTCTCGCTCTTTTCGTCGAGTTGGTCGAACTGGTAGACGTGCAACCATTGTGCGGCGAACTCGCGGGCCATCCGCTGTGCACGAGGATCGGCCAGCAAGCGACGCGTCTGTGCCAGCAGCACGTCATCGTTGTGCAAGCTGCCGTCGGCCGCCGCCTGCAGCAGTTCGGCATCCGGCAACGACGACCAGAGGAAGTAGCTGAGCCGAGATGCGAGTTCGTAATCGTCGATCGTTCGCTGCTCGACTCCCGGGCCGGGCTGTTCCAGCTTGTACAAGAACTCCGGCGACACCAACACGCGCGCCAGGGTGAGCCGGAATGCTTCCTCGTGCGGCAATTCCTGGTCGCGCAAGCTGGCGTACAACTTCCGCAACTGCTCGGATTCGTCCACGGTCAACGGGCGGCGACTGGCGCGCTCGGCGAACTCGATCAGCTTCTGCAATTGAACGGGTTCGTCGCTGACCAGTCGCTGCCGGAAAGCGTCGGCGCGATTGTGGATGGGTTCCTTCAACGGCGCGAACTCGATCACTTTGTCCGGCCGGTCTTGCGTGGCGTACTCCACAAGCTGCTCGTATGCGCCGGCCAGCAGCAGCGGCTCCTGGCTGACGTACAGCAACTCGTCCCACAACCTGTCCAGATGCGACGACTCTTCGTCGGTGAGCATCAGCCGGCGGAGATGATCGTCTTCTCGATAAAACAGGTTGAGCGTGATGACTTCATCCACTGGCACAATCTGGGCGTAGCACAGCACCGGAGGAAACAGTTGTCGCATGGCGTCGAGCGCCGCCTCGAACCGCCCGCGTGCCTCACTGCCTTCTGCGACGACGACCGGCGCCGCCGGCGTCAGCTCGCTCGTCTCGGGAGGCGATGTCGTCGCCTGCAACTGCACGCTTCCCTGTCCTGTCGCCAGTCGCCCCGCGGTGACGAATTCGCAGCCATCGGCCAGGTCGGCCGGCAACCGGATCGCAATCACCCGCGGCGCCTGCACGACCAGGTCGTTCGTGCCGCCAAACAATCCCGGATCAATCCCAAACTCCCCATCGCTCGCTGGCGGCTGCGCAGCATCCTCAACCCGCAGCCGCGACAGCAGCGGACCATTCGCCGAGGTCAGCAGTTTCCGCAGCGCGGCATCGGGTCCATCGACAGGCGGATCTGCGACCAGCAACTGCTGCAGTGAGTCCGCCAGCGCAGCTCGCTCCGAAACTGGCGCCGCTTGCCAACTCGCGAGAATCGAGCTCGCCGGAATCTGCCACTGCGACGCTCCGCCGACCGGCTCGCTCGCGAAATTCCAGACGGCAGCGTTTCCGAAACTGTCGGGGTGCGGGTTCCCGGCGAGAATGTCGGGCGAGACATCGCGGGCGAGGTTCCATTCCTGCCCTGGCGACTTGAGCGTCAAGTCGATGTTCGTCAGATCGCACGAATGATTGCCGTCGCGCGGTCCGATGACGAATGCGATCACGTCTCCGATCCGAACTGCAACGTCGGCAACCGGGCCGACGGCATTCAGCGCTGCTCCCTGGGCGATCCCGCTCGCCAGTTGTTGCGTCGTCCGCCCGCGCCGCAGCTCGACGGCCCACGTTACGCCGTTGCCGCATTCGGGATGTGCATGCTGCACCGTTCCGCTGATCTGCAGCGTTGCATCGGCCGGGCTGCGCCAGCGGACGACGACCTGCTGCGTCGGAGTCGGATGCACTCCGATGCTGTGCGGCGGCATGTTGCCCGGTATCCGCACATGGTCATCTGAGGAGTTCGCGACCACGCTCATGGCATCCGGACCGACCCAGCCGCGGATAAAGGGATAACCCGAAATCTCCGACCGCTGTTCGTGCAGCAAGCCTTCGACCGGCGCCGGACCGATGATGCCGAGCAGTTCCAGCCACGACGTCAGCACCTTGATGTCCACACCGTGCAGGGCCGCGAGCGAACTGATGCCGGCGTCATCGACTCCGGGATTCGCGTCCGCTGCGGCCGCCAGACACTTCGCAGCGGTCTGCGAGACCTGTTCGCGATACCCGGCCAGCGCGGCCACCACGGGCCGCACGTCTCGCAGAGCCAGATCGGCACGTCCCGGCGCCACCAGGCGCGGGCTCTCCCACACGACCTGGTCTCCCTCGCTGCCGTCTCCGGCATTGGTCGCCGCGAGATAGAGTGTGATTTCCTGAGCCGCAGGAGGAACCTCCAGTTTCATCCGCACGTCCTGCCGGGTGACCAGTGGCGACACCGGTTCCAGCCAGCGATCCGGCCCGAGCGTGCCGCCGTATTGCCGACCGATCTGCCCGACAGAATTGTACTTCCACAGCGCCTGCTGCCAGCGGAGGATGTCGGCGATCAGTTCGTTGGCCTGCTCCGGAGTCGCCGCATGCACTCTTGCTGCGAGCTGATCGAGCAGCAGCGATGACTGGCCGCCGCCCTGCAATGCGTCCCACAACGCGGTGAGGTACTTCGGATTGAGGTTCGACCCGGCGGCCACGCTTGCGGGTGTGCCGCGCCCAGAGACCAGATCGTCGCGGTGCTGCAAGATTGCGGCGACATAGAGTTCGACGGGCAACCGGCCCGACTGGTTCGTCTCGAACTGAATCCCCTGCAGGTTGACGGCGTTCCCGCCGCCAGCGCCGGTGTCGCGCCGATAGACGTGGCGAATCCGCGCCAGCGCCTCTTCTGTCCAGTCGCGGCGATCGGCCGAGGAAGAGAACCGGAACCCGTCCGGCAACAGGACCGCATGACGGGCGACGTCCTTTGCGGCGTCGAAGTACTTGCTCACGAGTGCCGGCGACATGACCAGCGCAGCGCCGGTGTTGGTAAAGCCTTCGCCGGCGGCGCTGTCGGCCGGAAACTCCCGTGCCGGATCGAGCGTCGCGACCCCCGTGAGATCGCGAATCGTGTTGGTGTACTCGGCGTTGTTCAGCCGCCGCAGGACGACGTGTCCGGCATCGCCGTCCAGCAGCGCCGCTTCCTGCGGCAGATACCTCCGCAGCCACGACAGCAGCGCGCGACGATCATCGAATTCCAGCGGCGTCGCCCCTTCGGGCGGCATGGTCTGATTGCGGATCATGTCCAAGACCCGCTGCCATGTCTCCGGACTGCGGCGAACGTCGGCGAACCCGGGGATGCTGCCCAGGTCGACCTGCCCCTCGATCGTGTCGCCGGAATGGCACTCGTCGCAGTAACGCGCGATCAGCGGGCGGATTTCGGAAACGTAGGCCTGCTCCAGCGAGGCGAAGTCCGCGGGCAACCCTTCGGCGGCGGAAAGTCTCCCGTGAAACACCAGCGCCAGCACGCACGCGGCCGCAATCGTTCGACAGCTCAGCATTCTTCCACTCGCGGTCTCGGATAAGGACGTCACCTCTCCATTGTCGCACGCCCGACGGTGCGCGTGCCAGCGACCAGCGATCAGCAGGGGTGGCCCAGACGCCCCCGCGTCCGGGCGGTGAAGCCGCAAGAAGCCGCACACTGGCGCTGGTTCGCGAATGGCACGTTGACGCCATCAAAACGACGATGCGGCAACGGCGGATGGCATCCGACTCGCCCGTGATCACGATTGCAAATTGCAAATTTGAGAATTGCAATGATCAATTTGCGATTTGCAATCGTCTTTCTGTACCCGCACAGTGGCGATCGGTGCACCAATCTGGTGTATTCTGTGCCTCTCTCACAACGAGTTGACCCGCAGGCGCCGCTGCGAGGATTCGATGGCTGGTCGCATTCCCGATTGGGGCACGGACGATTTGCCGGAACCGCAGCCGCTGCGCTGGCGGAACTGGGCCAGCTTCATCGGTCCCGGCATCGTCATGATGGGAATCCAGGTCGGCGGCGGCGAGTGGCTGTTCGGACCAACCATCACTGCGAAGTACGGCGGCGGACTGATGTGGATGGCGACCATCGCCATCATCGTGCAGGTCTTTTACAACATCGAATGCGGCCGCTATGCCCTGTACTGCGGCGAACCGGTGTTTACAGGCTTCATGCGCGCCCGGCCCGGACCCTCGTTCTGGTTCGGCCTGATGCTGCTGCTGAACATCTCGGCCCTCGTGCCCGGATTGTCGACCCACGGGGCGGCGCTCATCGCGTCGCTGTATCTCGACCGGCCGCCGACCGTCGACGATCGCTGGCTCATCACTCCGCTCGCCTATGCCTGCCTGATCGGCGTCGCGCTGCCGGTGCTCATCGGCGGCAAAGTCTACAACATGCTGCAGACCGTGATGACGGCCAAGATCGTGGTCGTGCTGGGCTTCTGCCTGGGACTGGGACTGACCCTCGTCAGCCCGGAGAACTGGTGGAGCGTCTGGAGCGGGTTCGCGAAATTCGGCAACGTCCCCGTCAGCGACGGACAGGGGGGCGAGGTGGTACGCAACGCGATTGTTCACCGCTGGGAAACCGGCGAATGGCCGCTGATCTCCACGGCCAGCATCGTGATGCTGGGATCGTTCATCGGATACGCCGGCGGCGGCGGGCTGGCGAACTCGACGTACTCGAACTTCGTCCGCGACAAAGGCTGGGGCATGGGTCGGCAGGTCGGCGCGATTCCCAGCGCCATCGGAGGGCGCAGCGTCGCGCTGAGTCACGTCGGCAAGGTGTTCCCCTTAACGGACGAGAATCTCCGCAAATGGCGGGGCTGGTGGCGGTACATTCTCACGGATCAACTCGCCATCTGGGGTCCGGGTTGCTTCATGGGCATGGCGCTGCCGGCGCTGCTGTCGATGCAGTTCGCGAAGTTCTCGACAGTCACTGGAGACCAGGTGAAGGTCGCCCAGGCCCTGATTACGGCCGACGGCTTGCGGCATGCCGGCTTTTCCCCAGTACTGGGCAAACTGCTGTGGATCGCGGCCGTGCTGACCGGTTTGATGGTCATGCTGCCCAGCCAGATGTCGGTCGTCGACGATTTCAGCCGCCGCTGGACCGACGCCATCTGGAGTTCCAGCAGACGCGTGCGGGAGACGATGCGACCGCATCAGGTGAAGAGCATTTACTACAGCATCCTGGCGGCGTACCTCTTGTGGTCGCTCGTGTGCACCTGGCTGTTCAGCAGCATTCCCGGGCCGATGACAGAGTTCATTTCGAACTTCAACAACCTGGCCATCGGCGTGACGTCGTTCCAGCTGCTGTGGCTGAATCACCGCCGGCTGCCGGCGGTACTGCGGCCGAGGTGGTACAACTCGCTGGGGGTACTCTGCTGTGGACTGTTCTACGTGGGACTCGCCACGATGGTGTTCGTGTACAAGATCCTGCCGATGATGACGGGAGCCTGAAGTCAGGGACAAACAGGAGGGAATGGAGGTAACGGAGGAGGTGCGTGTCGTCGCATCCTTCTTGGCGTGATGGAAGAGCAGGTTCGTTGAACCTCGTTTCTCTGTGCCATCTGTGCCTCTGTGTTAATCCTTTTGTCTTGTGTGCCGGGTTCGCACCTGCGAACGATCCTCATCCTGAAAATGAAGAAGCGGAAACACAGAGGCACAGAGATCACAGAGTAGAATGCCTATCACTTCTCCTTCGTTCCCTCCGTTACCTCCTGTTTTTCCTTCCTGACGATGCACCATGAAGCTTTTCGATCTCACTGGCCGCGTGGCGGTTGTTTCCGGGGCCGCGCAAGGCATGGGGCAGGCGACGGCGGTGGCCCTGGCGCAGGCCGGCGCCGATGTCGTGCTGGTGGATCGCAACCTGTCCGGGGCCGAGGCGACTGCGGCGCAGATTCGCCCGTTGGGGCGCAAGGCGCTCTGCTCGGCAACCGACACGTCTGATCCTGATGCAATCCGCACGCTGTTTGAACAGGTGGACGCCGAGTTCGGCCATGTGGATTTTCTGGGTAACATTGCCGGGGACGGGCACCTCGCGAATCCGGAAGACCTGGCGATCGCTGACCTGCATCGCGTGTTGCAGAACCTCGTCGTCGGCCGGTTCGCCATGGCGCAGGAGGCCGGTCGCCGCATGCTGGCGCAGGGTCGCGGATCGATCATGAACATCGGCTCGCTCGCCAGCGTCACGGCGATGGGACGTGGGCATATCGCCTACAGCATGGCGATGGGGGCCGTAGTGCAGATGACGCGGGAGATGAGCACCGAGTGGAGCCACCGCGGCGTGCGCGTCAACGCCGTGCTGCCGGCGCAGGTGCTCAATCCCAGCCTCGCAAAGCGCATGCAGGACGACCCGACGCTGGAATCGCGGTTCGTCAGCGGCATTCCGGCGGGCCGGATGGGCGTCCCGAGCGATATCATGGGGCTGGCAGTTTTGCTGGCGTCCGATGCCTCGAGCTGGATCACCGGTGCGATCATTCCGATGGACGGCGGCAACCTCGCGATGAACGCCGGCGGAACGCCGGGACACGAACCGCACGTCGTGCAGACGTTCCGTTCGGAGAAGAAATGACACTCCGCGGTGCGGTCGCCTATCGGGTCCGCACTGAACGAGCCGCTATCCACTACCAACTATCCACTACCCACCCTGTTGCAATGCCCACCGCTATTGCCAGCACCGCGACCGACCGCATCGCCCGCCTGTACCGCACGATGCAGATCATCCGGCAGACCGAGGAAGAACTCGCGCGCTGCCACCAGCGCGGGCTGATTCACGGCGCGTGCCACACCTACGTCGGCCAGGAAGCGATTGCGACCGCAGTGTGCGATCACCTGACGCGTGATGACTGCGTGTTCAGCACGCATCGTGGTCACGGGCACGCCCTGGCGAAAGGCATGCCGCCGCGCGAACTGATGGCCGAACTGTTCGGCCGCGTTACCGGCTGCTCGCAGGGACGCGGCGGGAGCATGCACCTGTTCTCGCCCGAAATCGGCATGATGGGGACCAGCGGCATCGTCGGGCCGTGCATCCTGCAGGCGTGCGGCGGCGGCTACAGCTCGAAGATCTTGAAGAACGGCACCGTCGGGGTCGCGTTCTTCGGCGACGGGGCGGTCAACAACGGCGCGTTCCACGAAGGCCTCAACATGGCCGCGATCTGGAAGCTGCCGGTGATCTTTATCTGCGAGAACAACCAGTATGCGACCGAGGTGCCGTTCGCCTATTCCAGCGGGAGTCCGAGCGTCGGCAATCGCGCAGCATGCTACGGCATCCAGGGTTTTGAACTCGACGGCAACGACGTGCTGAACATTCACGATGTCGCGGGGGAGGCGATCGCCCGGGCCCGCGCCGGCGGCGGACCGA
>JAEUIG010000239.1 GCA_016795125.1 Planctomycetaceae bacterium
ATGCCACTGGTTGATCGTCGTCTCGTACTGCAGGCCCGGATCGCCGCAGTACCAGGTCCCTTCGGCGATCTCTCGCATGAGCTGCCGGGCCGGGTACGTCGGACCTTCGCGGGTCGCGTCGGTGACCCAGTGCGTCGTCCAGTCCTCGTTGTTCTCGACCGCCTGCATGAACCGGTCGCTCAAACGGATCGACAGGTTGGCGTTCTGGAACATGATCGACGAGTACGCTTCGCCGTTGAAGTTGGCTTCGTACTCGCCGCTGTCGATGAGCGTGCGGGCCTTCCGTTCTTCCTTGGCCTTGCAGTTGATGAACTCGCGGACGTCCGGATGCCAGTCCTTGATCGACTGCATCTTGGCGGCACGGCGCGTCTTGCCGCCGGACTTCACCACGGCCGCGATCTGGTCGTACACCCGCATGAACGACAGCGGGCCGGACGGCGTGCCGCCGCCGGACAGCTTTTCACGGCTGGAGCGGATCGTCGAGATGTCGGTGCCGGTCCCCGAGCCGAACTTGAACAGCATGGCCTCCGAGGCGGCCAGCCGCATGATCGACTCCATGTTGTCGTCGACCGACTGGATGAAGCACGCCGACGCCTGCGGATACTCGTACGGCGACTCCGGACGCTGCACGTTCTTCGTCTCGACGTCCCAGTAGTAGTTGCCGCGGCAGCCTTTGACGCCGTACTGGTGGAACAGGCCGACGTTGAACCACACGGGCGAATTGAACGCCCCGTGCTGATGCAGGCACAGCCACGCCAGTTCACGGTAGAAATTCTCGCCGTCTTCGACCGAAGCGAAGTAACCGTCTTCAATGCCCCAATCGGCGATGGTGCGCGCGACCCGGTGGATCACCTGGCGGACGCTGGTCTCGCGTTCGGGAGTGCCCGGTTCCCCGTAGAAGTACTTGGAGACGACGACGTTGGTCGCCAGCGCCGTCCAGGTCTTCGGGATCTCGCACTCGGTCTGCTCGAACAGGATCTTGCCGTTCTCGTCTTTAATGTGGGCCGTGCGGCGGTCCCACTCGACGGTCTCGAACGGCTCCTGATCGGCAGGACAGAAGTACGGTTCGATCCGCTGCGCCTCGACGGTCTCCTGCGCCGCCCGGCGTGCCCCGTTTGCGTGCTGCACCCCAATTCCCTTCCCATCGTGCATCGTGCACCTCTCCATTGCATGCCTGTTCCCGCGCGCGGCCACCTCCCACAGGCAGCCGAATCATCGCGCAATTCCGAGACTCACGATCCTTGGGAGTCGACTGCGCACGCGCCGGCCCGGGCGAAAACTGCTATCGACGCGGGAGCGAAGCGACGTGTACAGAAATCCAGAGAGTGAACGCACATTCCGCACAATAGATTGTACGAAACGCCCCACAAGACTCAACATCTTGTGACTCGGACCGCCGCGTTATAAACCGCAAACCGAAATTGTCAATACTCGGAATGCCGCCGCCAGCCACCATCCCAGCCACACCTGCACCGAAGTGCCAGTCGCCGAACGGTTAAAGTCGCATGAAGATTTTTGTGAATTCCAAACCGCCACAGTCGGCCTCGACACCGGGCACCACGGAATGCATGGAAACGACCGCGAAAGTGGCGAAACTCGCGAAAGCAGGCAGGCAAGAAGCCGCCGTTCGACACGATATGGTGCGACGAAATCACGTTTCATTCTGCGCAGCCAGCCGGCGATCGATCGATTCCAGGAGTTCGATCATCCGGGCCATATTACGGCGTTGCTCAGCACGCCCGCGAGGCAGAAGAACCAGGATCGCGTAGGCAATGATCGCCGTTCCAATCAGCATCGGCGCGATTGCCACCCAATCTATCACCGGTGGTGGCGGAAGCCTCGTTTCGCCGTCCCACTGCTGCGCCAGCGTCCAAAGTGACATGTGGTCTCCTCAATATTCCGCTGCATTTGCGCTTCGCGGTTCTATTCCGTCCGTTCCGTGTCCACCGTGGTTCCTCACTTCGACGGGAAGAGCTGCTTGAACATCGTCTTGGTCGATTGAACCCCCGCGTTGAACAGCCGCACGTCGTTCGTCGGCGAGATCAGCGTGCAACCCTTCTCGATCGACATCGCCGCATGCTCCGGCGTCGGCGTCACGGCACCCCAGTGCTTGCCGTAACGCCTGCAGGCGGTCGAGACCCGGTCGATCGCCGCCAGGCAGTCCGGGTGCATGAACTGGCCCGGGATCCCCAGCACCTGGCTGAGATCGGCCGGGCCGACGAACAGCAGGTCCACCCCCTCGATCGCCGCGATCGCTTCGCACTCCTCGACCGCCTGCTGCGTCTCAATCTGGATGGCGACGAACGTGCTTTCGTTCGCCGTCCGACACAGATCGGCGGCACCCATCAGCCCGAACCGGCCGTCGTACCCGCCAGCATTCAGGCCGCGGTAGCCGCGTGGCACGTACTTGGCCCACTGGACAAACTGCTCAGCCTGGGCAGCCGTGAAAATCTGGGCCGCCATAATCCCGTCGATCCCCGATTCCAGGCACCGTGTCACGAGCGCATAGTCGGTCGGCGGAATCCTCACGAAGCTGCCCATTCCCACGCTGCGGGCCGCCATCGCGGACACCTCGACGTCGCTGATCGACATCCCGCTGTGTTCGAGGTCCATCCACACGCCGTCGAAACCGCCGTGGTTCCCCAGCGACAGGATCATGTTGTGATGGTACATGCGTCCGACGCCGGAAATGATGAGCCGGTCGCCGCGAACAATCCGCTGCTTGAAGGAGTCGGGCATGAAAGTGGATGCTCTGTTTAGCGGGGAGCCGGAGGCGACCGCGCGCCGTCCGGCCACTTGAGCCGCAGCGTACCACGGCTGCACCTCGCATCCCACCGAACGCCGTCCACGCGCGTGCCTCGCTGAACTCCCGCGAGCCCCTGCCGGAGTGGCAATCCGGGAAAAGAAAAACGCTCCGCCGGCCCGGGGACCGACGGAGCGTTTGAGTGACAACGTGAGCCGTTAGAACGTCAGGATGCCGTCCACTCCGAAGATGCCGTCGCCGAGGCTCGGGATGGCCATCTGGTTGTTGGCCGGCGCGCCTTCCGCGGCGGGCGACCACTGGTAACGGAGTTCCGGACGAATGATGAAGTTCGGGATCGGCTTGAAGTTCACGCCGATCGTCGCTTCGTAGTACGAAACGCCCTGGGCCTTCCACCATTCCCCACGACCGCCGAAGCCGACGCGGTCCGTCGCCCAGTAGATCAGGTAGTTGTTGTACCCGATCGTGTAGTAGTCCTTCCCGGTGAAGTCCGACTCCGACACGTCCACGTAGTCAGACTGCGCGATGTAATGCAGCTTGTCGGTCAGCGTGAAGTCGGCACAAAGGCTGTGCGTATAGCCCTTGCCCAGCCAGCCGAGGTTGCCGATCGTCGTGATGTAGATGAGGGCGATGTCTTCCCGCGGTGTCACTTTGAATCCGCCGAGGAAGTTGCTGCCGCCGTCCAGCTGATCGAAACCAGTGTCCCAGCCCAGCGTGTAACCGCCGTACAGTTCGACGTTCTCGATGCCCGTGTACGTGGCGAGGGCGCCCGTGTGGGTGAACGCTTCGCTGTAGTTCATCGTGAACGCGTGGCTGTAGAAGAAGTTGCCGGTCGCAGGCACAACTTCCCAACCGAGCAGCGTGAAGAAGTGACCGGCCTTCAACTTCCAGTCGTGATACGCCGCTTCGACGTAGAGCTGGGGGATGGCCCAGCCGTATTCACCGTGGTTGAACGTGTCACTGAAGTCGAACACGCCCGGCGTGTTGCCGAAGGCCTGCGTATTGGCACCATCGGTGCCGTACATCATGTCCACGCGACCGCCGAAATCCCAACCATCGGCGCCGTCCACCGCCTTCTCCGCGTACAACCAGCCCTGGTCCAGCTGGGCGTGGTGCGGATAGTCGAGGAAGGTGCCGTCCGGCCGGTTGTGATAGCCGACGGCCAGCCAGCCGCCGAGATTGATGCAGGGATCGTCGCCCATCAGCGACGACACCGTCCACGGATCGCCCAGTTCACTGTCGCCGCCGAAGCAGCTCACCTGCTGAATCTTCGGCTGCATTCCGGATTCGGCAGACGCATCGGCCAGCTGCAGCCAGCTGGCTTCGCGCGGCGCGAACACTCCGTCCACGCTGCGGTTGAGCTGCACGTCGGCAGCGCCTCCCTGCTGGCCCCACGCCAGCAGGCATCCCGCAGCAATCCCCCATAATCGTTGTGGCTTGAGCATACGATTCTCGTCCCTGATGCGAACGCGAGCGCGCGGCGTTCCGGCCTGTGATCGACAACCGGGCGGACAACATTGTCCCCGGCAAGTGTCTTCAAATCGCGGCGACCCCTGTCTCCCCGCAGTTCGGCAGCATCCGCCGATACCGTGAGTTGAGCGCAACCGCCCTGCGTCGAAGAATCGGCGCAATTCCTTCGCCGTTGTTGACAGTTCTTTTTCGGCGTCATGTCCCGTACAGGCGTTACAACCGGACCGCAATTGAATGTCACAACTGCTGTGCTGCTGAGCAATAACGCGCGTTTCATGCGCACAGAGCGAACGGCCAACGGCCAGTCGTGTCGCCGCCGCCCTCGCGAAACTCGGGCACGGACTTTGCAAAGCTGTCGCTGGTGGGCTGTGCCCACCAGCGCGCCATCAAGAACTGAGCGGCGGGGTTTAACCCCGCAGCTCGTCGGCCGTGCCGTATGTAAATTGGTTGGCGAAGCCCGCTACACGTCGGAGAACAGCGCGTCGACGAAATCATCCGGCGAGAAGAGCGCCAGCGCATCGACCTGCTCGCCAAGTCCCACGTACTTCACCGGGATGCCCATCTGCTGGCGAATCGCCACGACGACGCCCCCCTTGGCGGTGCCGTCCAGCTTCGCCAGAACGATCCCCGTACATTGCGCGGACTCGGAAAACTTTGACGCCTGGCTCAGGCCGTTCTGACCGGTCGTCGCGTCCAGCACGAGCAGCACCTCGTGGGGCGCACCGGGGAGCCGTTTGCCGATCACCCGGTGAATCTTGCCCAGCTCCTGCATCAGGTTCTGATGCGTCTGCAGCCGCCCGGCCGTGTCGATGATCGCCACGTCCGCCCCCACGGCGATCGCCCGGTCCACCCCCTCGAACGCCACGGCCGCCGGATCGGTCCCGGACGGCTTGGTGACAATCTCGCACTTCAGTCGCTGCGCCCACATCGTGAGCTGTTCGACGGCCGCGGCGCGAAAGGTGTCCCCGGCGGCCAGCACCACCTTCTTCCCGGCCTTCTGCAGGAAGTACGCCAGCTTGGCGATCGACGTCGTCTTGCCGACGCCGTTCACGCCGCAGACGAGGATCACCGTCGGCCCTTCCGCCGCCAGATTCAACGGCGAGAGGGGATCGTCCGCGTTCCAGCGGACCTCGCCCGACCCGTGCAGAATCTCCTTCAGCTTCGATCGCACGACGTTCCAGATGTCGTCCGGATCGACCGTACGTCCGCCGAATTTCGTCCGCAGCTCGTCAATAATCGCCGAGGCCGCCACGACCCCCATGTCGGTGTGGATCAACCCGCGATGAAACTCCTCGAGCTTGTCGTCATCGAGAATGACGCCCGCTTTGAACAGGTCGCGGACATCGGTGCGCAGCACGTCCTTGGTCTTCTGCAGCGCGGACTTGAAGCGGTCGAAGAGGCCCATGGAGGGTTGTCAGTGATCGGTTGTCGGTTGTCGGTGAGGCGCGGCGCCTTCAGCGAAGCGTACCAAGACTCAAGAATAACCCAAGCCCGACGATTGGCCAGCAGCCCATCAAGCAAAGCTGCCACAAAGCGCCATCACCCCTGACTCCCGAGTCCTGAATCCTGAATCCTCCCCGTCGCCTGCTGCCGTCGCCGTTCGTGCGCACTGGGCTCCGCGCGCGTCAGGAACCCCCACTGCAGCGGCTGATCCTGCGTGTACTGCTTGGAAAGCGTCAACGCCGTCACCGCCTTTGCCAACTCGTATCCCAGGTAAAACGCGTGCGACGCATCCAGCCCGGCGTCGGCCGAGAACCGGTCAAACAGCTCGAACGGATCGGTTCCATGCCAGTACCCGTCCCGGTTCATCACGTGGATTTCGCCGCGCTCCACAAAGATGCGGAAATTGGGGTCGGCCAGCTGCGCCGCCAGCGCGCGCAGTTCCGCATCCCCGAACTCGCGCACGCGCGCATCGCGCAACATCACCAGCCGTGAATCGAGATGCTTCGGAATCACCCGCTCGTCGAACGCATACTTGATCACCCGCCGGGCCAGGTCGAACTCGCGCACGCTCGACGACGCCCAATTGATCACCTCGGTCGTCAGCACGCTGCCGACCGCCAGTTCCTGGCAGACTGCCGCCAGCAGGAGGTTGACTCCTGCACTGTCGACTTCCAGCAGCTCGGTGATGTTGCCGATCCCCATCATCATCGGCAGGTGCGGCCAGCGGCGCCGCGCCTCGTTGTACCGCCACAGTGACGCGGCGAACCCCATTCCGACCGGCTCGATGATCGGATCGATCCGAAACCGGCGGCCGCGCGCCTCCAGCTGCTCAATCGTCGTCGCGAGTGTTTCGAACTCGTGTGGCAGATCGGGAATCGCCACGAACTCGACCTCCAGCGGCGCCGCCCAAGCCAGGTTCGTGCTGTTCACGCTCAGCACCAGCTCCGCCCCCGCCGCTACGGCCGATTCGACCTCCGCCCGCTCAAAACTGTCCACGGAGACCCGCAGCCCCTCCGCGCGCAGCAAGCGCGTGACGTCGCCGATCCGCGACCACGCTTCGCCCGGAATGCAGCCCAGGTCGATGATGTCCGCCCCGCTGTCCCGGTAGTGGCACGCCTCCGCCAGAATGTCCGCATCGCTCATCCGCGGCGCGTGATTGATCTCGGCAATGATCTCGATGTCGTACGCCGACAGGTCGGGTGCTGCACGCGGACCTTTGCCGAGATACGTCGGCAGATCGCGCACATCCTTCGGTCCCAGTTCAAACGGCACCCCGAACTCCGCTTCCAGGATGCGGATGTCCCCCTGGCACCAGCCGGGAAGAACCACCCGGTCGTAAGCCTTCTCGATTGTCAGCTTCCGACGCACCCACTCGGAGTGCATCAATGCGGCGACGGTGATCGGCAGCACACGCACATCGAACTGCACGTTCAATCCCGGCGACGCCTCCGCCAGCACCCGCCGCACGGACGCTTCGGCCAGCTTACCGGTGACAATCAGGATCGATGCCACACACGAAATCCCGATCACGAGTACCGACGGTGCGCGAGCGCGCAGATGTCATAGTAGCGCCCTCCCCTCTCCCCCCGGGAGAGGGGCCGGGGGTGAGGGCGAACAACAAACGATATCCCGACTCGGAAGCCACAGGAAGGAATGCTGGGGACGGCGAAAGAACGCGGTCGCTCTGTGATCTGGTCAAACAGGCAACCGCGTTCGCGATCATTCGCGGTCACCCTTCTTCTTCTGCTGCTTTCCGCTGCTTCCGCGTCTTCCGTGGTTCAACCTGCCCTTGCTTGCCGGTTCACCAGACAGCGAAGCACAGTCTCGATGCCGGTGGCACTCCACCAGATGGTCATTCACCATCCCCACCGCCTGCATGAACGCATAACAGATCGTGCTCCCGACGAACCGGAAGCCCCGTTTTTTGAGGTCCTTGCTCAGCGCATCCGATTCCGTTGTCCGCGCCGGCACGTCCTTCAATGACTGTCGCGCATTCTGAATCGCTGTGCCATTCACGAACCGCCACACGTACGCATCGAAGCTGCCGAACTCCGCGCGGACGGCGAGAACCGCTTTCGCATTATCGATCGTCGAATCAATCTTCAGCCGGTTGCGGACGATGCCCGCGTCCTGCAGCAGCGCCTCCCGCTTCCGCTGGTTGTAGCGGGCAATCCGTGCGGCATCGAAGTTGTCGAAGGCGAGACGATAGTTGTCCCGCTTCTTGAGAATCGTCAGCCAGCTCAGCCCGGCCTGCGCGCCTTCCAGGATCAGCATCTCAAACAGCAGCCGGTCATCATGCACCGGCACACCCCACTCCTCATCATGATACGCGACGTACTGTTCACCCTGGGCCCAGGGACAACGGACGAGGTTGGATTGGCTGGGCATTGGGTTGATCGCGATGCGGCGTCGATGGTCAGTGGATCGGGCAGCATGCCTGATCGATTCGCTCAAAGGCAATCCGCTCATGCTGGCTGCATGCGCCACGTGCCGCGAATTGTCTCCCACGGCTGGATGTACGTGAGAAACGGCAGCCCGTCGACTGTCGCGGTCCGTTCACGCGTCACGCCGTCGACGGCCGGCCCGTGTTCGACCAGCTCAACCAGCAGATCAAGATGCCGCTGCGCCGTCCACGCGGCAATGAGCTCAGGTCGATCGCGCAGCATTGCGAGCGCCGCTCCCAAAGCGAACGCACCCCAGTTGCTGGTGCCCGAAATGATGCACGCATCGGTCGCGATCCGGCAGGCGATGCGGCGGCCGTGTCCCCCGGCAATCAGCGGAGGCAACGCCTCCCACGAAAACTTCCCCATCCCGATCTCATTCCCCCCATCGCCGATGCCAATCGAGTGGAAAGAGTGCGAAGGTGCAAAGGTATGAAGGTGCGAAGAGTTCGGCGCGGAGTCTATCGCTTTCGCACCTTTGGACCTGTGCACCTTCACACCGTCAGGCCTTCGCACCTTCGCACCTTTAAACAACAAGTGCAGCGGCGCCGTGTGCCGCCCGATGTTCTCGCCACGCATGTTGTGACAGGCGTCGCGGTCGCTGGCGGCGACGAGCGCGCAGAAGTCGTCGCAGGCATCCCGGCCGGCAACAGCGAAAATCGACTCCGCCGTGTGATTGGGCCCCGGCCGTTCGATCGCAATCAGATGGGTCAGGTCGGGTGAGCGATCGAGAAAACCGGTGCACCAGTCGGCCGCTGCGGCGGGATCGAGCGGACAAGCTTCGACATCCGTCACCGGCAACCCCGCATGGCGGGCCGCGATGCGGACCGCGTTCTGCGCCAGCGCATCTGTCACGAGGCGGACGCGCATTCCCAGCTGCCGGCAGATGTCCGCAAGCAGCGCCGCTCCCGGCGGGCCGTCGGTCTCCGGCAGCGGACCGGATGTCGTCGGAATCGCGAATCCGGTCACGATCGCAACGTCGCGGCCGTGACCGGCCAGGTCGCGGGCGGCAGCGGCCAGTTCTCCGAGTCCGAGCGGCGTGTCGGCGGCGTTCGACAGCAGTCCGCGACGCGCGGGGTCGACGCGGACGGAGGCCTCGATCGCGGCGAGTTGTTGATCGAGTTCAGCCATGAGGAGACGGCGGCGCGGGAACAGTCGGTTCAATTGTAACCGTCCGTCCGACGCGATGCGCGCATCGCCGGTCTGCACCTCCCGCGAGTCGTGGGGGGCCTGCGCTCCGCCATGCGCGATTCCTTCCTGCCGCCGGGAACGCGGACCGCGCGGGGGTTCCTGTATCTGAGAAACCGTCGCGTCGTCGAAGGGCTTGGTTGCCACCATCCGGGGCACCTGCCATGATTCCCCGGCCGCGGGTTCCGAATCCGGTCGCACACTTCGGCCGCTGCCGTTCGCGCCGCGGTATCCTGCGCGTCTCTACCCGGCACTGGATCATGGCGAAAGACAAGCTCAGCACTCAGGAAATCCTTGCGCTCGCCCGCAAGCAGGACGCCGGCGGAGCTGCACCCGCAACTCCGAAAGCGGACTCGCCCGCTCCCGCTGCTGATCCGGAACCTGCGCCCGCGGCAGAAGCACCGGCGGAACCAAAGCCCGCCGCCAAGCCGGCAGGCGCTCCCAAATCGACCGCCGATATCCTCGCCGCAGCCCGCGCGCAGGCCGCCGGTGGCGCCGCCCCTGCACCGAAGCCGGCCGCTGCTGGTGCTCCGAAGTCCACCGCCGATATCCTCGCTGCCGCGCGTGCCCAGAAAGCGGGAGGAGCGGGGACGGCAGCTCCTGCAGCGACGGGCGAGAAAAAGCCTGCAGCCGCCAAGGCGAAAGCCGCAGCGGCCGCCGCCGGGGATCGTCCACCCGTCGAGGAGATGCTCAAGGCGCTCCACGAGGGGAAGCCGGCTGGAGCGGTCGCGGTCAAGCCGAAGCTGCCGGGCAAGCCGCCGTTGCCGGCGCGTCGTGCCGAGCCGGTCGTCACGCGCCGGTCATTTCCGGTGGAGGCCGCAATGGTCGCGGCCGCCATCATCATGACTCCGTTCGCAGCGGGCATGGCACTGCTGGCGATCATTAGCGGCCTCTGGGGCCTGCTCGCCGCGCGGTTCATGATGCCCAACATGGTTGTCGAGCTGCCGAGCAAGTTCAAAGTCGGTCCGTCGTCGGATTTCCCGATCGGCACCGTCTCCGAGAAATACAAGGCCAGCCGCGGCGTATGGCTGGTCCACTCGACCGCCTACAACGGTGAGAACATCGTCTACGCCCTCGCGTCCGTCTGTACGCACCTGGGCTGCACCCCCAACTGGCTCGAAG
>JAEUIG010000242.1 GCA_016795125.1 Planctomycetaceae bacterium
TTTTCGGATCTGGGACTGAGCGAGCCCATGCTCGCCGCACTGCGGGGGGTCAATTATGTCAACCCGACCCCCATCCAGTCCGCTCTGATCCCGATCGCGGTCACCGGGCGCGACTGCACCGGGCAGGCCCAGACCGGCACCGGCAAGACGGCCGCCTTCGTCATTCCCATCCTCGAACAGATCGACCATTCTTCGGACGATGTCCAGGCACTGGTCCTGTGTCCAACCCGTGAGCTCAGCGAACAGGTGGCCGATGAAGCCCGCCGCCTCGCCGCCGAACACGACTGCCGTCCCGCGTTGCTGGTCGGCGGACGCCCGCTCGGCGCCCAGCTGTCCGCCCTCCGCGACCGTGCCACGATCGTCGTCGGCACTCCTGGCCGTGTGATCGATCACCTCCGCCGAGGCTCGCTGAATCTCGACCGCCTGAAGGTCGCCGTACTCGACGAAGCGGACCGCATGCTCGACATCGGCTTCCGTCCCGACATCGAGCGGATTCTCCGCCGCTGTCCCAAGGAGCGCCAGACGCTGTTGCTGTCCGCCACGATGCCACCGGAAGTCGAAAGGCTCGCGGCCCGGTATCAGCGGAACGCCGAGCGGATCGACCTGTCCAACAACAGCGTCGCTTGCGAGCGCGTCGAGCAGTTCTACTGCACCGTCGACAACGATCGGAAATTCGGCCTGCTCGTAAAGCTGCTGCTGAGAGAGCGTCCGCAACAGGCGATCGTCTTCCGTAGGACGAAGCGCGGCGCCGACCAGTTGTACCTGAAGCTGAAGCAGAAGCTGGACGGCGTCGAAGCCATCCACGGCGACCTGCAGCAGCGGCTGCGCGACAAGGTCATGCAGCGGTTCCGTGCGGGCCGCACGCGGCTCCTGATCGCAACCGACGTCGTCGGTCGCGGCATCGACGTCAGCGGGATTTCGCACATCATCAACTACGATGTGCCGGAATACTGCGACGACTACGTGCACCGCATCGGCCGGACGGGCCGCATCTCGTCCGCTGTCCCGGGCCGGGCGTTCACCTTTGCCACGAAGGAAGAAGGCGAGCAATTGACCCGCATCGAGATGCGGATCAACAACCTGCTGAACGAGTACAAACTGGATGACTTCCAGGCGTACACGCCGCGGGCCCCGCGCAAGCACGTCAACGACCTGATTGAGCCGGAGCGCGACATCCAGGAATTCCACGTCGCGTAGCAACCAACGTCGGGTGGCAAGCGCCGTTGACTGTGGGATGGCACGCCCGGACCAACGGGATGGGCGTGGTGAGCGCGCGACTGACTGCTGACTCGTGAAAGTCTGAGAACCGGCGCGCCGGTGTCCACGCCCTTCGCTCCGCTCAGGGCGTGCCACCCGATCGCAGGTTCGCCTTGAGCCGCTTCACAATCTCAGCGCACGCTGCGTACAATCCGCGCAGCGTTCCCGCCCCTCGTTGTGTGCCATGATGCGCCGCGAAACCGTCGGTCGTCCGATGGAGATCCTGCTGGTCGAGGATAGCCTCACCTCCGCCCGGCTGACGATGGGCGCCCTGCGCAACGGCGGGCTGGAGCACCGCCTGACCTGGCTGACCGACGGCGCCGAGGCCGCCGACTTTCTCCACCGGCGCGGCAAATTCACGCGCGCCCCGCAGCCCGATCTCGTGCTGCTCGACGTCATGCTCCCCGGCAAGAACGGTCGCGAGCTGCTTGCCGATATGCGTGCGGCGGACTCCCTGCGCGACATCCCCGTGGTCATCATGACTGGCACGGTGGAGCCGGCTGAAGCAGACGCCTTCCAGTCCCTGCAGGTCCAGGGATTCCTGACCAAACCGGTCGACCTGGCCAATTTCCTGCAACTCGTGGAACGGCTCAAGGACTACTGGAAAGCCGACATGATCCTGCCCCTCGGCCAGTGACCTTCACAGGAGACAGCGGCCGCCAGGCCTGGTCCGTGTCGCCGCGCGAAGCGGACAGGTGCGGGACGCACTGAGCACCGTCACCGGGAATACGGTGCGGGAGGCGGACGGCGGTCGGGAAGCAGTTGAGGATTAATCTCCGGGTCGGACACGTCCAGGTCGTTCCAACCCCCGAGTTTGACGGGAACCTCCAGGTCTTCGCCATTGCGGTTCACCGTGAAGTTCGCCACCTGATCGGGCTGGTAGTTGAACAGGATGCTGATGAGCTGCGGGAAGTTGGCGATCGGCACGCCGTCCATCTCCCGGATGATGTCGTACTGCTGCAGTCCTGAACGGTGTCCGGCCCCTCCCTCGACGATGGACTGCACCACGCATTCGCCGGTGGCATTGCACTTGATGCCCAGGCTGGCGGCCCCGCGTTCGTCCGTCTGCAGATGCGGCAGCCGTGCCGCCAGCGACTGCACGGCAGCCTGATCCACTCCACTGCCGCGGATGTTGGTGATCTCGATTTTCCAGATGCGCACGCTCCAGGCATCTTCCAGCCGCGTCAGGTGCCACAAGCCCTCATCACCCCCCGCCCACTCCTGCAGCAGCCAGACATGAATGGTTGCCAGCGGCAGGCCGGGAATGCCGCCTTCCGAGTCGCCCCCCATTCCCCAAAAGGGATTGTTCCTGAGCGCCGGATCGAGCGACTTGAAGACCACTCTGCCTCCCAGTTCGCGAATGGCGGCCAGCGCGCGGCGCGTGCGGATGTGCTGGTTTCCGGACAGGACGGCCCGCGCCTGCTGCGACGTCGCGGACTGCGCGGAAAACGACAGCCGCTCCAAGGCCCGTTCCGCGGCGTCTGCCACATCCGGGGCGGCCTCGACGAACATCCGCTCGAGCAATTCGACGGTCGGAGAGAGAATCCCGGGCCGTCCGGCTTCGGCCCCTGCTTCCAGCACGGGAATTCCCGCCGGTCCCAGGTCGCGCAACTGTCGGAGCGCCTGCCGCCGGACCGCGTAGTCGGCGGCGTCGAGCTGTTCAAGCAGCCGGCGGTGGTCGTCGGAGACCGTCGGCGGCGTTTCGGCCGGGGGCGCGACTGGCGGCGCCTCGGCCAGCGCCATTGCCGGCAGCGCGAATCCCAACAGGCACACCCGGAGCAGTCGCATGCGGCTCTCGTCGTCGGTCGGTGCGTCGTCGCGTCAAGTGGTCCGGACAGTTCGGAGTTTGGTCCCGATCGCGGATTTCGTGCAGACCGCGGCGCGGCTGACACTGTAGCATGCCGGTTGCGGGAGAGCAGGTGACCGGGAAGGTCTGTTCGAGGCCGGCGGCCGCGATCGACAATTCTCGCCAGTTCGATGATTCTCCATAGCCTCCGCGGGGGTTATGATGCGCGGCGGCAGGCTGGGGGTGAGGGTGCGGCATGCATCTGGAGCAGCAGGTACAATACGCGTCGGCGACGGACATCGGGTTGCGCCGTCGCAACAACGAAGACGCGTTTGTTGTGCACCTGTGCACCGAGGAACTGGAATTCCGCCGCCGCGGGCATCTGTTTCTTGTCGCCGACGGCATGGGAGGGCACGCGGTCGGGGAACTCGCCAGCCGGCTGGCCGTCGAAACCGTTCCGCACACGCTCTACAAGAACCGGGACGGCGACTCGCGGACGGCGCTGCTGAACTCGATTCACGCGGCGAACTCGGTCATCCACGCCCGAGGTTCCCAGAACCGCGACTTCCAGCGGATGG
>JAEUIG010000267.1 GCA_016795125.1 Planctomycetaceae bacterium
TTGATCGATTGCCGGGGTTCTCACCCACGGGTCGGCCCCCGGATAGCAGCTCACCGTGCGGTAGGAGTGGTCGTCGGAGTAGATGAAGAGGATGTTGGGGCGCTGTGGAGCGTCGGCCAACGACCTGCCGCACTGCAATCCACAAAGGATCAAACAACCGCTGAGGACAGATCGTACGATGGACTTGCTGTTGGTATGCATCACGGCGGCTCCTGGGAAATTCTGGGTCGCCTGACTGTAAGCACACGACCAGTCACGTGCCATTGAGCCACCATGAACACGCGTCGCAGTATTTGGAGAATCAGCAAGGGCGAATACTTCGTGATCGCTCTGGTCTGCGCAGTTCTGTGCTTTCTGCTCTATCCCGCGATCGAATGGCGCCTGCGGAATGGACCGCCAGGAGAGGTGATTCCGACCGTGCCACCTAATGAGGCCCGACGGCTGGTGCATCCCTCAGGTCTCTCGATCGTCAGGCCAAAGAACTGGGAGAAGAATCACCACTGGTCCGCCCACGATCCGACTCTCAGGATCTGGCCCCGCCGCTACCCGCCGGGCGGTCGCATGCCGTCGGTCATCACCGTTCAGAAGTGGCCGGCACCTGAACCGCCCGACGTGACCGGTTTCACCCCGTTGCAGTTTCAGTCGTATCCTGCCTGCGAGCGGATGCAGGTGTACCGCAACAACAATTCCACAAAGAACTCGTTGTACGAAATGTATGTGGACCGCAATGGAGAGTGGTGGATGATCAGCTTCGGCCTCGCCGGTGAGCAGATGACCGAACTGCCCCCGGAGATCCGGCAGTACATCGACACCGTACGGCTTCCTTGACGGTATCCGAGCCTGATCCTCCGAGTTATAGTTGCATCAACAGTTGCCGATGCGTTTGCGGTCCGACCGCGAGAATTGTCCCCCTGCCCGACAGGAGCCGATCGTGATCAGCATTCGCGGACGCGGAGCGCAACTGTGCGACGGCATTACGCGCCGCGAGTTGCTGCGCGTCGGCGGCCTGTCGCTGTTCGGCGGCATGACGCTGCCGCGACTGCTGGCGGCCAATGAGAACGCCCCACATACATCGCGCGGTCCGGCGAAAAGCGTCGTCCTCTTTAACCTGCTGGGCGGGCCGAGCCATATCGACATGTTCGATATGAAGCCCGACGCGCCGCTCGACATCCGCGGCGAGTTCAACCCGATTCAGACTTCGCTCAACGGGCTGCAGATCTGCGAACACCTGCCGCAGACCGCAAAGTGGATGCACCGCGCCAGCCTGATCCGCACCATCACCCACACCTACGACGCCCACAATCCGCTGGCGCTGATGACCGGCTTCGCCGGCGGAGAATTCGCACAACTGTTCCCGCGCAGCTCCGATCCGCCGGACATTGGCGCCGTCTGCAAATACCTGGGCCGCGGCGCGAGCGACATCCCCGGGTCCGTCTGCATGCCGTGCTATCCCGGCTGGGGGGACGGGTATCGCCGTCCCGGCCCCTACGGCGGGTATCTCGGGCGGCAATACGATCCGCTGTTCAGCGTCTGCCAGCCGGAACTGCAGCGGCGCAATATTGGCAAGGAGCTGTACGACCCGGTGCTCCCCATCGGTGAGCCACAGGTGGACGGGCTCGATGTGAGCTTCGATCTCAACCAGCGGCGTTCGCTGCTCGACCAGGTCGACGTGGGGTTCGAGTCGGTGTCGTCGTCTGCAGCGACGAAGCGGCTCGACCGGTATCAGGAGCAGGCGTTCGGCCTGCTGTCGTCGACGAAGACGCGCAGCGCCTTCGATCTGTCGCAGGAGCCGGACAAGGTGCGCGACCGCTATGGCCGCAACCTGTTCGGATCGAGCATGCTTGTCGCGCGGCGGCTGGTCGAAGTCGGCGTGCCGTTCATCAGCGTGCACTTCGACACCTTCAAAAGTTCGGCCGCCTGGGATACGCACGGCAACAACTTCGGCTTGCTCAAGGAGATCAACCTGCCGGTGCTGGACGCGGCATACCCCGCCCTCTGCCAGGACCTGGAGGATCGCGGTCTGCTCGACTCGACGCTGATCATCGTCATGGGCGAGATGGGACGCTCGCCGCGCGTCGGCAAGAACCGTTCGTTCGCCGACGATGCCGGTCGTGACCACTGGCCGCAATGCGGGTTCAGCCTGTTCACCGGGGGCGGCGCCACGCCGGGGATGGTCTTCGGCAAGTCCGACAGGATCGGCGCTTATCCCGAAGAGAATCCGGTCGCCCCCGCCGATGTCGTGGCGACGATCTACCAGCTTCTCGGCATCGATCCGCACCTGACTGTGCCGGATCAGACCAACCGCCCGCGCCTCATCGCCCACGGCGGCGAACCGATCTCGCCGATCATCGCTTAGATGCGGCTAGGATTCGGAAGACGAGGCGACTGCTGAGGGCGACGTGCGCAACAAATGCCTTAGGTCCGAAGCACCGACACGACGTAGCCGGCGGCGTGAGCCGCCGGAACTGTCGGTCTGGTGATCGAAAGCCCCGAACGGGGCGGCACCGCTGCGGGGTGTCGCCCCGCTGGGGCTGGGCCGTACTCCCGACCTGTCCCGTGGGCTGACGCCCACGGCTAGGCAATGTCGCCGCTTCGCGGCTGGACAGGTTTCTGGTCAGCGCGAATACCGAGAACCGAAACGGCAGGCTGCTGCCCACTTGGTTGCCCCACTGACGTACGCACTCAACAGCGCGCGGTTTTCCGCTTTGGCGCCACCGGTTTGCCGCGCCGGCTCTTGATGATGTAGCTCTCCGCATCCGGCACCTGGCAGTCGGTGTCTCCCATGTCGACGTCGACTGCGCCGATCTTCCGCGCCGCATCAAGCGCCTTATCTGCCAGCGGCGCGACATAGGTGCCGACGCAGATTACGAAGGAGTTCATCATGTACCGCACGTGGTTCGGCGCGGAGGTGATCGATCTGACACAACGCTTCAGCAGTGTGTCGAACTGCTTGATCGGCAGTTTGTCGTCCGGAATCGTCTTCGCCACGGCCGCCAGCGTGCTCCAGCCGGCGGTCGCCACGAGTTCCTTCGGAGAATCGATCCACTGCATCGCGATTTCGATCCCCTGCGGATGTTCGGAGGCGACCCAGGGCACGGTGTAGCCGGCGGGCGCGTGCCAGGTCGCGCCGGATGCCCACTGGTCGAGCTGGCGGCGGGTCATCTTTGCACCGTCGGCGATCAATCCGGCGAGGTACATCGCGTCGTAGTTCTTGGTCGCATAGAGCTGCAGCGCCAGTTCCTGCTGCCCGCGCAGCTTTTTCTGGAGCGGCTTCAGGTCGCCGATCCTGACGCCGAACAGCGGCTCCGGCGCGCCGTGCCGCAGCAGCGTCTTTTTCGTGGACGCCGTCCCGATCGCCGCCAGCTCCCGCATGACTTCGTCGAGTGTCATGGTGCCTTCCCCTCTTGTTTCGCATCCGAGGGGCAAACCGTCCCGTTGAGGCGGGTCGTCGAGTGGTTCGTCCCCGCGTCGAATTCGGGCAACCGAGTGTACGTTCCTGGCCGGACGCTGACGATCCGCCGGTGAGAAGCTGCGCAAACTCTGCCGTGCGTGGCGCATTTGCCGCATTCGTCGCTTGTCGCGGCCGATGAGGGAAGTGCTGCTGCGCGCACGTTCCGCCTTCGCGGCGGCGTCCGGGGCGGGGAATCGGGAGCACCACGGATGGTCAGCCCTGAGATACAGGAAGTGCTGGAGAAGAGCGCCCAAGAAGTGCTGGTGTGGGTCGGCTTTGGCACGCTCGTCGGCCTGGCGGGCAAAGCGCTCATGCCGGGCCGCGATCCGGGCGGCGCCGTCGCCACGCTGATGACGGGCATCGCCGGCTGCATCATCGGCTGCGGCACGCTGATGTTCTTCACCAACGGCACGCGGATCACGCCGGTCAGCCTGCCGGGGTTCCTGTGCGGCACCGGCGGCGCCTTCGTGCTGCTGTTCTTTTACCGGCTGCTTTCGGGCTCCATCATCGTCGAGGCCGAACCCGGCGAATCGTGGACGCACAAGCTGCGCCGCCGACGCCGCCGCACCGAGATGGCGCGCGACATCTGACGTCGTGTCTGCACCCGGGATGCGCGTGCATTCTGAGCGAAGAAGAAGTATTGCAAATTGATCATTGCAAAATGCAAATTGCAAATTGATGTGGGCTTTGATTTGCAACTTGCAATGTTCATTCTGCAATCTGCATTCTTCTTCGACGGTCGCCTGTCAGTCGCTCGTGCGACAACCTTGCTCCGACGAGTGGCGCCTATTCCGCCGGCGGTTTCCAGTCGCCCCAGTGCTCGAGGTAATGCGCGAAGGCGGAGCGCTCCTGCGCTTTGGATTCGATCCACAGCTTCGCCTCGTCGACGATCGCCTGCTCTTCGTCCAGCGTGACTTTTCCAAGCAACACTCTGCTGCGCAGAAAGACGAAGTAGGTGTCGAGCGCGTCGCAGCGGCAGTAGTCGTTGATCTGCTGCACTTCGCCGGCGTCGTACAGGTCCTGGATCATCGAGCCGTCGAGTCCCGTCTTGCCCGGCTTGCCGATGAGGTGGGCCATCAGGTTGAGTCCGCCGGACATCCGCAGCGCGCCGAAATTGGAAAACAGTTCCATCAGGTCAATGTGCGCGGCCGAGTTGTACCGGTTGCGGGCCTGCTCGAACGACCTGGCATCGACGTTGAACCAGTCGGGCAACGCGTACCCGTAGCGATACGCGGCGAACTCCAGCACCGGCAGGTCGTAACCGCGTCCGTTGAAGGTGACGAGCGGCGGGCGTCCGTAGTGCCGCCAGCCCTGCCAGAAACCGCGGGCGATGACGTGCGGCCGGAATTTCGGTTCGTCGAGCACGGCGACGTCGATCAGGCGGAACGACGGTGAAACCTTCGCCACGGCGACGGCGACGGGCAGCATGAACGTCGGCGGCACGACGTCGCGACCGGTCTGCTCTCGCAGCTCGAGCCGGAACTTCGCAACGGCATCCCGGGCTGTCAGTCCGGCGTTCGGATAACGGAGCTTTGCGACGAGGTCGCCGTCGGCGACCGCCTCGATGTCGAAGACGAGATAGCCGACGCCGTCGGAGGGCATGAGGGCGAGGAGCTGCGGGGCCAAGGATCACAGGAGCAGAGGGATTCGGTACTGCCAATCCCCCCGTCCGATCGGTACGATCCATGTTATGCCGCGATGATCGCGGCTGCCATCCGGAGCCTCCATGAGCCAGGCCGCTGAAGTCGCTTCCACCCCCCAGCCCGTCTCCGCAGAATCGCGCGAGCGCGAGGCGCAGGCCATTCGCGGATTGACCGTGGCCTACGCCCGGCTGCGCGAAGAGATCGGCAAGGTCATCATCGGGCAGGACGACGTCGTCGATCAGCTGCTGATCGCGCTGTTCAGTCGCGGGCATTGCCTGCTCGTCGGCGTGCCGGGACTGGCGAAGACGCTGCTCGTCAGCACCGTCTCGCGCATCCTGCAGCTCTCGTTCCGGCGGATCCAGTTCACGCCCGACCTGATGCCCTCGGACATCACCGGCACCGACGTGCTGCAGGACGATCCCGAGACCGGCCGCCGCACGTTTCAGTTCATGCAGGGGCCGCTGTTCACGCATGTGCTGCTGGCGGACGAAATCAACCGCACGCCCCCGAAAACCCAGGCGGCCCTGCTCGAAGCGATGCAGGAACGCCACGTCACCATCGGTTCGCATACCTATCGGCTGCCGAACCCGTTTTTTGTTCTCGCGACTCAGAACCCGATTGAACAGGAAGGGACGTATCCGCTGCCGGAAGCCCAGCTCGACCGGTTCATGTTCAACGTGACGGTCGGCTATCCGTCGGCCGCAGAAGAGCTGCGGATTCTGAAGGCGACCACCGGCGGCGACGAGCCGGAACTGCAGCACGCGCTGACCGGCGAGCAGATTCTGGCGCTGCAGGAGGTCGTCCGCCGCGTGCCGGTCGCCGAGCATGTATTCGTCTACGCCCGCGACCTGGTGCGTGCCACGCGTCCGCTCGAACCGGACGCGCCGAAATTCATCCGCGACTACGTGTCGTGGGGCGCCGGTCCGCGCGCGGGACAATACCTCATCATCGGCGCCAAGGCGCGGGCCATCCTCGAAGGCCGCTTCCACGCCACGACCGACGACGTCAAGTCCGTCGCCCATCCGGTCCTCCGCCACCGCCTCGTCACCAACTTCCAGGCGGATAGCGAAGGGATCAAGGTCGACCAGGTCATCGACAAGCTGCTGACGACGGTGCCGGTGGAACTGCACGAGCGGGCGAAGAGACTCGCGCGGGGGTGAGGCAGGGATTCAGGAGTGCCGTCGAGTCGGCCATTCCGTTTGCGCCGCTGCCAGTTGTGGCCCTTGGATTCGACGGTGACCCACAGGTAAACCGGGGGCTGACGCCGCCCGGCTCGCCGTTGTAAAACTGTTTCGAAAGTCGGGTTTCGGATTTCTTCCGGTGATCGATCTCGACCACAACGCGACGACTCGAGTCCGCGATGAGGCGCTGGCGGCGATGGATCGAGCGTGGCGCACGGCCGGCGGCAATCCCGGCAGCCGTCACGCTCTCGGCCGCCGCGCACGCCAGGTGCTGGAGGAGGCCCGTGAGCAGATCGCCGCCATCCTGAATGCCGCGCCGACGGAAGTCATCTTCACCGGTGGCGGGACGGAGGCGATCAATCTCGCGCTGCAGGGACTGGCCGTGGGGCGGCCCGGAACCATTGCCTTGACGCCGGGTGAGCATCCGGCCACCGAGGAGTCGGTGCGTGCCCTGCAACAGCGCGGTTGGCAGCGTAGCGAGATTGCGATCGATGCGAGCGGTCGTATGGTCCCGGATCGCCTGTCGCAATTGCCGTGGGACGAGATCCGCCTCGCGACCGTGCTCCTCGCCCACAACGAGACTGGTGTGATTCAAGATATCGCACCACTCGCGCAGCATTGCCGTGAACGGCGCATTCCCCTGCACGTCGACGCCGTCCAGGCCGTTGGCAAGATCGACGTCGATTTTCAGGCGCTGGGGGCGACGGCACTGTCGATCGCCGCGCACAAGTTTCATGGTCCGCGCGGGATTGGCGCCCTGCTGCTCCGCGAGGGCGTCCGTCTCAGCCCGTTGCTGTACGGCGGTCACCAGGAGTCCGGCCGGCGGCCGGGAACGGAATGCGCCCCGCTGGCGGCGGGGATGGCCACTGCGCTGCAGCTCTGGCACGAGACGCGTGAGCAATCGACACGGCAGGTTTCGCGATTGCGAGACCAGCTTGCCGCCGGACTGGCCGAACAGTGCCGTCCGATCGTCGTGCACGGCAGCCTGGGTCATCGGCTGCCGAACACGCTGAGCGTGGCGTTTCCCGGGTGCGACGGGGATGCGCTGCTGGTGGCCCTCGACCTGGAAGGGGTCTGTTGCTCGCTGGGAAGCACGTGCGCCAGCGGGTCCAGCGAACCGGCCCCGATCCTGACGGCGATGGGCGTTCCCCCTGCCGTCGCTCGCTCCACGCTGCGTCTCAGCCTGGGGATCGACAACACGGCGCAGGAGATCGCCACGGCCGTGCAGACCATTTCCGGGATCGTTGCCCGCCTCCGCAAGACTTCGGGGAACAACCGCGCTGACGCCTGAATCGCGACTCCAGAATCCGCCGGAAACAACGAATTGCGGAGTCACCGGACCCCTGATAGCATTCAATCGGCCGGAGCGCGAATCGCGTTCGACGAAACCCGGTGGCCAGGAACTGTCGCATATGGACGGGCGCCGAGGACCTTTTCACGCTGCCATCCCGCTGGGAACCTGGCTGGGCGTCCGGATTCTGCTCAGCGTGTGGTTTCCGGCGCTGGTGCTGGTGTTCTGCTACCGGTTCGGATTTCAGACGGGCCTGCTGCTGACGGTGCTGTTGCTGGGAAGCGTGCTCGTCCACGAGCTGTTTCACGCCTTCGCCGCACGCACGACCGGCGGTTCGGCCGATGAGATCCTGCTCTGGCCGGCCGGCGGACTCGTCAATGCCCGACCGGCCTCCGGATTCCGGTCCGAATTCCTCACGGCGGCCGCCGGCCCTGCGGCGAACCTGCTGTTGTGCGCCGCGATGCTGCCAATCGTCCTCGCCCGCACGCGTGTCGCCGGCGAAATTCCGCCGGGCCTGCTGCACCCGTTCGTACTCGTCGATGTCAAACTGGATCAGGACTTCTGGGGAGACGTCGCACTGCTGACGTTCGACCTGAACTGGCTGCTGCTGCTGGTGAACCTGATCCCCGTGCACCCCCTCGACGGCGGGAACATGCTGCAGAGCATCCTGACCGCCCGGTGGGTCGATGCCGAAACCGCCCGCTTCGCCACGTTGCGGGTCGGGATGGCGGTGGGACTGCTGGGCGCCGTCAGCGGACTGATGTTCGATCAGATCTGGCTGGTGTTCCTCGGCTTCCTGATCTTCTGCATGGACCTGCACGAGTTTTTCATGCTGCAGATGTCCGACCAGCTCGACGACTCGTTCCTCGGTTACGACTTTTCGCAAGGCTACACGTCGCTGGAACGTTCGCCGTCGGCGGAGCGGCGCGCGGGGTTCATTCAGCGCTGGCGGCAGCGCCGCGCCGCCCGGAAGCGGGAGCGGGAAGCGCAGGAGCGCATTGAGACCGAGCAGCTCCTCGACGAACTGCTCGACAAGGTCCACCGGGAAGGCATCCAGACGCTCACGGATTCCGAGCGCCGGTTCCTGCAGAAGGCCAGCAGCCGGTATCGCAAGTAGGGAACAGGAACTTGGAACTTGGGACTTGGGACTTGGGACTTGGGACTTGGGAATAGCAACAAACGCCTTCCCGAAATCCTCTTCTATTCCCCAGTCCCCATTCCCCCATTCCCCATTCCCTAATACTGCCGTATCACCCCCACCAGCACGCCGAGGACTTCGACGTCGTCCGAGTAGATCGGCTTCATGCGTGAATTCGCCGGCTCCAGGCGAAACCGGTTGCGCTCCTTGTAGAACTTCTTGAGCGTGGCATCACTGCCATCGACGAGTGCGGCGACAATTTCGCCGTCGCGCGCCGTCCTTGTTTTTCGGATCACCGCGAAGTCGCCGTCGGCGATGTGGGCTTCGATCATCGACTCCCCCTTCACCTTCAGGCAGAAGTGGTCGTCTTCCCGGAACAGCGGCGCGAAATCGATGCGCTCGATGTCTTCGACGGCCAGCGTCGGGCTGCCGGCGGCGATCTGACCCGCCATGGGCAGGCTCGCCCGCTTCAGGTGCGACTGGTCCGTCAACTGGATCGCCCGCGACATGTGCTCTTCGCGATCGATCAGGCCCTTTTTCTCAAGGGCCTTCAGGTGGCACATCACGCCGTTGGGCGACCGAATGCCAAACGCCTTGCCGATCTCACGCACGGTCGGTCCGTAGCCCCGGTTGAGGATGCGGTCCTTGATGAAGTCGTAAATCTCTTTCTGCCGTTCGGTGAGAATCGCTCGTTCCGCCATGGTCGTCGCCCTCAGTTTTCGCTGCGCCGAATGCCCACTGTACGGATGTTGTAATAGACTGCTGTTTAGATAGCAATGAAGAATCGGAGTTTTTCTACGTAAACGCGAGTGGAAATACGGCAGACGGAGGATTCAGGATTGAGGGGTCAGGGGTCGGGGTCATTGACGGACGAGCATGCTCTACAGTGCAACGCCGCGGTCGTCGCCATGCCTCGCTCCCAATCAAAAATCAAAAATCGAAAATCGGACGATTCATCGACGCTCACTGATCTATCCCGTAGACTCCGCTCCACCGCTGGTCCCTGCCCTCTCGCCCCTGGACCCTCCCATGTCGCTGCATCACGATCGTCGCACGTTTCTGCTGGCATCGACCACCGCCGTCACGGCCGCCTTCAATTCGTCCAGTCTCTTTGGCGGGCCCAACGAGCAGGTCAGCATGGGACTGATCGGCTGCGGCGGGCGCGGCACCGACGACACCAACAACGCCCGGGACAATACGCACGCGGCGATCAGCTGGCTGTGCGATCCGGACGACGAACGCCGTGCCCGTGCGTCCCAGCACTTCGGCGTGTCGGAAAGCCACTCCGTCCGCGACATGCGCGTCCTGCTCGACGATCCCGGACTCGACGCCGTGATCGTCGGCACGCCGGATCACTGGCACGCTCCCGCCGCCATGCTCGCCTGTGAAGCCGGCAAGCACGTCTACGTCGAGAAACCGATCTCGCACAACATCCGCGAGGGCCGCCTGCTCATCGAAGCGGCCGAACGCAACAAGGTCCACGTGCAGCACGGCACGCAGAGCCGCAGCACGCCGATGATGATCGAGGCCGTGAAGGCGCTCCGCGCCGGCATTATCGGCGACGTCCTTGTCGCCAAGTGCTGGAACATCCAGCGGCGCGGCGCGCTGCCCCCCGGCGAAGACACCACCCCTCCCGACGGCTTCGACTACGACACCTGGGTCGGTCCCGCCACGATGATTCCGTACCGCACCAACCGCGTTCACAACCGCTGGACCTGGTGGTACCACTTCGGCACCGGCGACATGGGCAACGACGGCGTCCACGACATCGACTACTGCCGCTGGGGCCTCGGCGTCGAAACGCATCCCGACAAAGTCCACGCGCCGGGGGGCAAGTTCGGCGAGAACGACGAGAAGGAGTTCCCCGACACGCAGCAGGTCACGTTCCAGTACAACGGCGACGGGAGCTTCGGCGCGCAGCGGCTGTTCATTTATGAACAACGTCTCTGGAGCCGCAACTACCCTTACAACGTCGACAGCGGAGCGGAGTTCTACGGCCGTTCCGGCCAGATGTTCCTCAGCCGCCGCGGCAAGATCCAGGTTCTCGGCGACGACAACAAGCCG
>JAEUIG010000714.1 GCA_016795125.1 Planctomycetaceae bacterium
TAATAGCGAGATAACCGCCCCCCCCCCATTGGTTGCGGCCCGAGGCCGCACTGTGGTCTCCGTGAATCTCCGTGGTGAATCTGGCGCTGCGGAGCGCTGCTTCGCTCGCGATTCCGCCGCCTGACTATGATTGACGGCCACACCCGTCCGGTGGGTCTTGCCGGTAGGAGCGTGCCGGGGTGAGGGGACCAGAGCCACCGCCTCATCACACCATGGCAACTCACTCAACCACACGTATCCCGCCACGCAGCCACAAGTCCGGGTGATGTCCGTAATACTCCCCGTCCACCACCCCGCCGCCGGTCTCGCCACCCAACAGGAAAATCTCGTCGCCGGACACCACCGTCATCGGCAGATTGTTGTCGATCGGCAGCGGATCGGCCGTCCCGAAGTCTCCGGTGTGCGTGTCGTAGACGAAGACGTCGTTGTGCAAGCCACTGCCGGCGTTCTTGCGCGATGCCAGGCCGTACTTCGGCCGCACCGTTCCATCCGGATTGAGCACGTACTCGTACTGATGCCCTCCCGGCAGCAGGATGTAACGCCCCCGATAAACGGCATTGCTGCTGCGGGGAAAGTTGCCGCTCGAAACCGGCAAGTCCCTCAGTCGCGTCCATCCATTCGCCGCCGGATCAAATCGCCAGTTATCGACGACGGAGCAGTAGCCGTAGTTCATTCCGCCCTGCTTCACATCGCCGCTGGCCCCGCCAATCACAAACAGCATCCCGTCAACGGCGGCGAATGAGTTCACCCACCGCGGCGTCCCCGGACATTCTGGGAGTACCTGCCAGCCGTCGGCCAGGCGTCGAGTGTCGAGACTCAACAGCCGCGCCCCCTGCCGTTTGATCTGCCCCGTCCGGTCGACCTCCGTCAAAAATGCTTCGGCCGTGTAGTCCGATCCTCCGAACGCATAGATCGTGTCGCCGACGACCGTCATCGCGACGCACGCGTTCCGCCACGGCAGGTCGGGTGATCGCTCCCAGGTCCAGGCACCATCGCGGCGCGACAATCGCCAGCCATCGGCATACGAGTAAGGGTCCTCGTAGCTGAAGCCGCCCCAGTACCACAGTGAGTCGCCGACCAGCACGGCCGCCAACCCCTGCCTGGCCGCGCCGGGAAAATCCGGCAACGGCTGCCAGCCCCTATCGGTCGACGCCAGGTCGAACGCCCAGCCCTTCTGCAGAAATCCGCGCGGATACCGGCCAGGCTTCTGCCGGTTGTCCTCCGGCAAGCCGCCGCTGCAGAAGCCGCCGACGGTGATCAGCTTCCCGTCGAGGACCCCGCCGTCGCTGTCCTGAAATCCCTGCGGCAGGTCGACGCCCAGCGACCAGTCGATCGACAGCATCTTTTGCAAGGTTGCCTGTCGCGCGCTGTCCGCAGGCTCGGTCGCATCCGACCGCACACCAATGATGGCAACAACGGCAACGGTCACCGCTAAGCGTGAAGACAACATGTTGAGTTCGACAATGCGCACCGAGTGAACAACAAGCGTCAGTAACAAATGACCAATGACAAATCCCTCACCGCGGCATTCGCCACTGAGGCACCGACGACCGGCCTCCGGCCACTTCACACGGCGTACTTCCGTACCGCCGCCTCGTCGATCTCGATCCCCAGTCCCGGTCCGGTCGGCACCGTCATGAAGCCGTCCTTGAACTCCAGCGGCGTCTTGACGATTTCGGTGCGCCACGGATTTTCACTCTGGTCGAATTCCAGCAGCGGCGTGTCAGTCGGGAACCCCCAGTGCGGATCGGGGAGCAGCGACAGCAGGTGCGTCGTCGCCGCCAGCAGCACGGCGCCGCCCCAGCAGTGGGGAATGATCGGCACGCCGTGCAGGGCGGCCATCTCGGCGATAAACAGCACCTCCGGGATGCCGCCGCACAGGCTGACGTCCGGCTGGATGATGTCCACGCCGCGCCGTTCCAGCAGCGACTTGGCCTGGTTGCGCGTGCCGAGCGCCTCGCCGCCGGCGAGCGGCAGCGGCAGGCGTTCGCGCAGTTCCGGGTATCCGGTGTAGTCCGGGCTTTGCGGCAGCGGCTCCTCGAACAGGATGAAGCCCAGGTCATTCAGCGCTTCGCCCATGTCGAGCGCGGATCGGAGCGTATAGGCCGCGTTGGCGTCGCACAGCAGCTTGACGTCGGGACCGACGACATCCCGGACCGCCTCGGCCACCCGCGCTTCGCGCGCCACGCTGTAGCGTCCCAGACGCATCTTCATCGCCTTGAAACCACGTTCGACAAGCTCGGCGGCCTCGCGCGGGAACTGGTTCTCCGGCTCTTCGCCTTCGAGGTAGTTCATCGCCGATGCGTACGCCGGCACGCGCGACCGCAGCCGGCCGCCAAACAGTTCCGCCACCGGCATGCCGAGCGCCTTGCCGCGAATGTCGTTGATCGCGGTATCCAGGGCGCCGATCGCCAGCGGCTCGTAGAAGTTCGCCCCCCACAGGTCGCGTGTCAGCGCCCGATACTCCAGAGGATTCCTGCCGATCAGCATCGGCCCGAGTGCATCATCAATCGCCCCCCGCACGCCGCCGATCGGGGCCGTCTCGCCCCAGCCGACGATCCCCGCATCCGTCTCGATCTTCACAAACAGGGCCGTACGGGTCGCGTCGAGCGGCACCGAAATCGACACCCCGAACGGCCGCGTGAGCTGCGTCTTGACGGAGTACGACGTGACGGCGGTGATCTTGAGCGGCGTCGCTGCGGCTTTCTCAGCCGCCACGACCTCGCGATCTGCGCCGAGCAGGCTCGCGGCGGTCAGGCCGATGGTCGATTGCAGCAGACGACGACGGGTCGCAGCGAATTCGGGCATGTTGCTCCTTTGGCAAACACGAGCGTGAACATCGTCTTAAGACGCAGACCGTCAAAATTCGAGCGACTTCAAAAGCACCTCAGGATTATTCAAAAGCGAATCCCGCATTCCAATCGGGCGGGTCGGAACCGCCGTCGTCCTGGAGTTCAACATGCAGGTTTGAACCACAAAGGCACAAAGAGCACGAAGAAAGGCTCGCCTCTGAAATCTTTGTGTCCTTTGTGTCTTTGTGGTTATTCAATTCCTTTCTGACCCATGACGCGCCGGCAGTTCCGCTGCTTCCGCGTAATCCGTGGTTCTTACTTCTTCCTGCGACGGCTGGCGCCTTCAAAGCGGATGCGGCAGCCCTGCGGCAGCGTCTCCGACGTTTCCGGTGCATTGCCGGCGAGAACCGCATCGACGGCGGCGTCCAGGTACTTCTTCTCCACCTTCGTCGCATCAATGCTGTCGTCCAGCGCCCCCATGTAGACCACCTTCCGGTCGCGATCGAGCAGGATCACCTCCGGCGTGTTCTGCGCCCCGTAGTCCTTCGCAATCTGCTGCGACGCGTCGAACAGATACGAGAACGGGAACATCCGCTCCTCGGCGCGCTGCTGCATTTTCTCCAGGCTGTCCTCCGGAATCTTGTTCACGTTGATCGCCACGACGGTCACCTGCTCGGCGCGACGCTGTGCGAACTCGATCAGCCGATCTTCGTACCCGACGGCGACCGGGCAACTGTTGCAGGTGAAGACCACCGCCACGAGCTTGTCCGCCGAGACATCGGCCAATCCATGATTCTGACCGTCAGTCCCCGGCAGGTCCTTCCAGGCCGGAGCGGCATCGCCGATGCTCAGCGTCTCGTTGAACTCGCCGGCGTGCACTGCCGTGATGCCCCCAAAAACAACCGCCGCGAGTGTCAGCGCCCGGAAGAGTGTGAAGATCATGCTGGTCTCCTGCACAAGCCCTTGACTAGCCGCGACCGTCAGGGAGCGCAACCGATTGTGCGTTTCTATGGGTCTGATTGACCGCTCCGGGCCACGATAAGCCGCCACTCCGACAACGTCAACCGGCCATCAACACACCTTCAATTGACGCCCCCGGATTCACCCGACAGACTGGTGCTGAACGTCGTAGAGACCGCATTCCCAGGAGCCGGCCGATGTTGCTGCGTTTGAGTCGAGTGTTCGTCCTGCCGTTGATCGTTGCCGCTGTTGCCGGCATTGCCGGCGCAGAAAACTGGCCGCAGTGGCGCGGACCGCAGGGCAACGGACTCTCGACTGAAAAGGGACTCCCCACAACCTGGAGCCTCACCGAGAACCTCGCCTGGCGGGTCCCGATGCCCGGTTCCGGCGGCGCGACGCCGGTCGTCTGGGGCGACAGGATCTTCGTCACCTCCTCGGACGGCAACGAGGACGGCGCCGAACTGCTGCTGATGTGCTTCTCGACCGACGGCAAGGAACTCTGGCGGCAGACCGTCGCCGGCGGCAACAAAAACGCCCGCACCATCGAAGGCAACAGCGCCTCGCCGTCCCCCGCCACCGACGGCAAGCACGTCTGGTGCTTTTTCGGAACCGGCATGCTCGCCTGTTACGATGTCGACGGCCACGAAGTCTGGAAGTCCGACCTGCAGGAACGCTACGGCGAGTTCGATATCCAGTTCGGCATGTCGTCGACTCCCGTCCTCGACGGCGACGACCTGTACCTGCAGCTGATCCACGGCACCTGGGGCGGACCGTACAAGGTCGCCAAGGTCATCAAGCTGAACGCCCTCACCGGCGAGGAACACTGGGCCGTCGACCGTCCCAGCGAAGCCACCGACGAATGCAAGCACTCCTACGCGTCGGCCTTCATGTACGACCACAACGGCATGAAGTTCCTCCTCACCCACGGCGCGGACTGCACCGTCGCCTACGATCTCGACACCGGCCGCGAACTCGGCCGCATCGGCGACCTCAACGGACCGACGGAGTTCAACAAGAACAAGTACGACAACACGCTGCGGTTCGTCGCCAGCCCGGCACTGGGGGACGGCGTGGTTGTGATTCCGACGGCCAAGGCAGGTCCACTCGTGGCAGTGAACGTCAACGAGGAATTGACCGGCGACGTCACCCACAAGCCGGAGGCCGTCCGCTGGATCTACGACAAGTCACCCGACGTCTCGATTCCACTGATCCTCGACGGCCTCGTCTATGTCGTCATGAAGCCGGGCCAGGTGTTCTGCGTCGACATGCAGACCGGCGAAGAGCTGTACTTCGAGCGGATTCACAACGCGGAGCATCGCGCCAGCCCCGTCTATGCCGACGGGCACGTCTACGTCTGCTCGCGCGACGGCATCTGTACCGTCCTGAAAGCCGGACGCACGTTTGAAGTCGTCGCCGAAAACGACATCGGCAACGAACCGATCACCGCCTCGCCGGCCATTTCCAACGGAACGATCTACCTGCGCTCCTACGACGCCCTCTACGCCATCCGCGCGAAGTAGAAGTAGGGTGCGGCTCGCCGCACCGCATGAGCGGCGCGGGTGCGTCAAGACGCACCCTACTTGCTTCTCAAACGGGCTCTCACACGCTCGTCCGCTGTCCCGTCCGGCACACGTCCATCACTCGGCCGAACTCGTCCAGCGCCAGGTGGAACCGCTGGTCCCCTTCCATCCGGTGCAGCGACATGTGGTAGCTGCCGTTGGAGCGCGCCAGGTACGGCAGCTCTTCCGGCGTCTTGGGAATCCGCAGCTTCCCCCACGAACCATCGCCGAGGTACAGCACGCCGTTGTCGTGCGCAAGGCCGTTGAGCAGCGGCTTCGTCCGCTTGAACGTGTGATCGTGATGTTCGAGGACCGCCGGCACGCGGTACTTCTCGAACAGCGGCACCCACGCCCGGCGGCTGGCCGAACCGGTCCCATCTTCGCCGTTGGCGCCCACGAAATTGCGATGCGACGGATACGACGGCACATGGTAGGCGGAGATGACGTGCGGATGGTCCTTCCGCTCCTTCAGCTGTGCCTCCAGCCAGTCCGCCTGTGCGCCTTCGATGGGACTCGTGTGGCCGGAATCGAGCACGACCAGGCTCAGGTAATCGCCGAAGTCGAGCGTTGCATACCCGGTGTCGGTGTAGAGTCCGTCGAACAGCGGATAGAAGAACGTCGCCTTCTCGCGACTGTCGCTGTACCCGCCGTCGACTTCGTGATTCCCCAGGCAGGCCAGCATGGGGATCAATCGGCCGTCGCGGCCGATCATGTGCTTGCTGTAATTGCGAATGAACGCCAGGCTCACTTCCACGGATCGGCCGTTGTCGTAGCCCAGGTCGCCTCCGATGAAGGCGAACATCGGGTCCTGCTTCGCCGCCTGGATGTTGTTGTTGATCGCGTGCTGGTCGATGCCGCAGTCGCCGCCCGACACGAACGTGATCGTGTCGGTCGCCTTCGCCGGCATGGTCTGGAACCAGTACACCGGCGAATCGGTGCCGATCCGGAATGCATATCGCGTGCCCGGCTTGAGGTCCGTCAGCTCGTTGCGGAAGACCTTGAAGTCGGTGCGGGGATACGGCTTGGTCGCCGTCGCCTGCCCCAGCCACGTCCCTTCGACATTGTCGGTGTAGTACACGTTGGTGTCGGCCGTCTCACCGACGGTTCCGATCCACTGCACGGTCATCGTCGTGGTCGGGTCGCGCTGCCACGTCAGAAACAGCTTGTCCGGCTGGAACGCGGGGTTATCGCGGACCTTCGGCAGCGGAGCCGCAACAGGCTCAGCTCCCAGCAACGGCGCGGCGGCCAGTCCGGCGAGCGTGGAACCAATAAACGTGCGGCGCGAAAGCAACGGCATTGAAAACGTCCTCATCCCCGGCCAACTGCATTCATCACTATGACAAATGACAATTGACGAATGACAATTGACAGATCAACCGAGCCGGTCGTCAGTCATGGTCCCGACTACTCCTGCACGTCCGCCACCACCCGGTGCACCGCGCCGACAATCCGCTCCTCAACATCACCCGCCCACCGATACGCCGGCCGCCCGTACTCATACAGGCTCCAGCCCCCCTCGTAGCCTCCCTCTTCCCACACGCGGCGGGACGGAATGTACGAAATCATATCGTCCGCGTACCCCAGCACCCAGGTGCCGGGCCCGAATTCCTGCTTGAAGCGCAGCGCATAATCCACCACGGTTTCGCCCCCCTGGCCGATGACCAGCATCTCCGTCCCCAGTTGCCACGCATGAACGGGGTAGGGGTACGA
>JAEUIG010000717.1 GCA_016795125.1 Planctomycetaceae bacterium
AAGGCTCCGGCATCGGCGGACTGTGGCGCTACAACAACGACAGCGATTCGTCGTCGGCCTATCGCACGCTGCACATCAATACGTCGCGCGACACGATGGCCTACTCCGACTGGCCCATGCCCAAGGAGTATCCGCACTTCCCGCATCACTCGCTGATCCTCAAGTATTTCGAAAGCTACGTCGACCACTTCGGCTTCCGCGACAAGCTCACGTTCCAGACGGCCGTTGAGCACATCCGGCCGCTCCCGCAGGGGGGCTACGAAGTCACCGTCCGCGACCGCGAAGGGCATGCGTCGACCCGCACCTACTCCGCCGTCCTGGTCGCCAACGGCCACCACTCCGAGCCGCGCTGGCCGGCCTTCCCCGGCAAGTTCACCGGCGAGGTCATGCACGCGCACTACTATCGCGAGCCCGGCAAAATGGCCGGCAAACGCGTCCTCGTCGTCGGTCTCGGAAACTCGAGCTGCGACATCGTCTGCGAAACCGCCCGCGTCTCGGAGAAAACGTTTCTGTCGACGCGCCGCGGTGCGCACATCATCCCCAAGTACATGTTCGGTCTCGCGATGGACCAGGTCCTGCCCTCGTGGTGCTGGCGCTACCTGCCGTTCCCCGTCCTGCAGTTTCTGTTCGCGACCGGACTGTTCCTCTCACGCGGACGCGTGCAGGATTACGGCATTCCCAAGCCGACGCATCGCGTCCTCCAGGAACACCCGACCATTTCGGCCGACCTGCTCAATATCCTCGGCCACGGCGACGCCCATGTGAAGCCCACCATCAAGGAGCTGCGCGGCAACAAGGTCCTCTTCGCCGACGACACCGAGGAAGAGATCGACATCATCATCTACGCGACCGGCTACAACATCACGTTCCCCTTCCTCGACAAGGAAGTCCTCAACCCTGCCGACAACCAGGTGCAGCTCTATCGCAACGTGATCCATCCGGATTACCCGGGGCTGTTTTTCATCGGACTGGTGCAGCCCTGGGGCGCCATCATGCCGCTCGCCGAAGCCCAGTCGGAATGGGCCGCCGACCTCATCCAGAACAAATGCGGGCTGCCCTCCGCCGACGACATGCGCCGCGCGTGGCATCACGAGCACGACAAGATGGCCCGTCGCTACACCCAGTCCTCCCGCCATACGATCCAGGTCGACTTCTTCCCCTACATCGACCAGCTCCGCCGCGAACGCCGCCGCAAGCCATCGGCGACGCAAACGGCCCCGTCACCAGCGCTCGCCCCCCACTGACGCTCGCGGTTTCGCGCGGTTTCCCCCTCTCCCCCGAGACCCGCATTGAATGCTTGACGAGCGCCAATCGGGGGAGAGGGCCGGGGTGAGGGGCCGAATGCGATCGGCTCAATGGCGCGGCGCCGCATCAAATGGCACGTCCTGAGCACTTCACAATGTGCGGCCGCGTGCCGCCGGCATATTTCCTCGGTATGATGCCGCCGTTGCGTCATGTCTCTGCTGCGGCAACCATCCCTTTCTTGCACCGAGGGGCCACATGAGCGCGTCCGAAACTGCTGTCGCATCGACCAAGCCCAAGATGATGTGGTACGACCAGGTCTGGCTGGCCTTGCCATTCGGTCTCATCATCCTGGGCGGACTCATCGGAGGCGCCATCGGCGGCGGGGCATGGGCCGTGAACCGCGTCGTCTTCGAAAAGACCGCCACCCCCGTGCTCCGCTACGTCTTCACCGGACTGATCACCGGCGCGGCCTACCTCTTCTGGCTCGTCCTCGCAGTCATCCTCGTCATGCTGCTCAATCAGAATCAGTAACCCAGCTCCCTCCCTCGAATAACCGTACTGAATCCAAAGGGAACGCCAGTCGGAGGGAGCGGCCCAACCGTATTCGGCACGATTGTCCCGTGAGTCGGTCGCTCACGAAGCAGGCCACGGTGCGCGGGGTGAACGTGCAACGGTGGGACAGCCGGCTGAACCACAGCACCGATCGCGCCGAACAGAGTTGGAACCAGGGTCAGGGGCCAGAGCACCCGTCAGCATCAATCTCCCAGCGCCCGGCCACTGCCGCTATCTGCCCTTCGCAAGCTCCTGCAGCAACACAGCCAGTCGGTCGACGACGACATGCGGCGCATGCTCGTCCTCAACGATCCGTCGCCCGATGTCGCCCGCAGCGCGCGCCGCCCGCACATCGGCCATCGTTCTCGCGACAAACCCCGCCAGTTCGTCCATGTTGCCATCGGCGACAATGCCTGCTCCGGTCCCTGCAATCAGCGGCGTCGCAACGTCCAGCGACGCCACAGGAACCCGTGATGCCGCCGCCTGCAGAAAAATGTTCGGCGAACCTTCGTACTCTTTCGAGCCGGTGCTGACGTATACGTCCGCAGACGCGAGCACCGCCGGCATCCACGCAAAGGGCACGCGGTCCAGGATCGTCACGTTGTCGGGCTTCGTTGCGCGAATCTCGCGGTCGATCCGGTCGTCTCCCGGATTCAGAATCATCACGAACCACACCTTCGGCAGCTTGCGCGCCAGTTCGAGGCACAACTGTGGTCGTTTATGAAAGTCATCCGCCCGGCCGACCCACAGCGCATAGCCACCGTTATTCCGGTCGTTGAAGGGGTTTGGCTCCGTCGAGAGGCGATCCCACTGCGCCAGGTCGACAATGTTCGGCCAGACCACGCTCTCGCGGCCGAACCGCTCCCTGAGCAGTCGCTGCTGTTCTTCATGTTGAGCGACGATTCGCGTCGCGCCGTCGATCGCCCGGCGGCACACGTCCCCGCGTTCGCCGTGCACGGAGATGGCTGTCGAGTCCGGAGTAAACCGCGCATCCAGATCGTTGTTCGATTCCAGAAACAGCACCGATGGCACGCCGGCTTCCCGCGCCGCCGCAATGGCCGCCGCCGACTGTCCCGACACTCCGAAGCAGCACTCCACGTCGGCCGGCGACTGCGAATACACGGCCGACGGAGTGCCGGGCGCCGGACGCGGGCCCTGCACCAGCCTCGCTGCCGTCAGCAGCGGCAACCGCCACAACAGCCGCGGGTCCCAGCGGAGCAGCTTCAGCCGCAGCGGGTCCCGGCTGATCGCGACGCTGCGCGCCACGCCCTCGCGGACCCCGTCCAGCGGATCGCTCGCATTCCAGACCGTCACGTTATCGAATCGTCGCTGCCGAAATCGCCGCAGTGACCGCACCACAAAATGTACGTCGAACTTCGGTCGCGCCGACAGCCCGTTCGCCAGCAGCCACGCGTGCGTCTCCGCACCGCCCACGCAGGCCGGATCATCCGCATCAAACAGCGGATACGCATGCCAGGCTGTCAGGCGAACGCGCATGGAGCCGAGTCAATGTCAGTCGAGAGGCGGGGTTAAACCCCGCCGCTCCGCGGAAGCACTTAAGGCGTCACGGTCAACCAAATGTCCGGCGAGCGCAGCGGCTGCCGAATCAGCGGGGCGGTCGCCGCTCGTCGCGTCTCCCCCGCTGCGCCGGTCACCGAGAACGGTCCGCCCGACTTCGTTCCCGCCGGTGCTTCCAGTTTCAGTGCCACTGCATCCGTCCCGGCCGGGACCACCAGGCTGCCGGGCGACTCCGGCTCCGGACTGATCATCGTCGCCGTGACTCCCGCCGGCAGCCCGTCGAGAGACAACGTAACCGGCTCGGCCATCCCGCCGGTGCGCAGGACTTTGAGCTTCACTTCCAACGGCTCGCCGGATTTGACGGTGAACGCGTCCTGGTCCAGTTCGAGGCTGAAGCCCGGCTGCTCGGGAATCGCCGTCACGACGTAGAAGTACCGCTCGCCCCCGAATTCGTACCGGTCGGCGATCTCGATCTCATGCTCGCCGTCGGCAGACGGAACCAGTGTCATGACGGAATCGAACTCGCTGCCCACGTCGTCAATGCGATCGAGGACCGTGCCGTCCGCCGTGCGGACAGTGAGCACCGGGTCCAGCGGCGATCCCAGCCGGCGTGCGAACACCGTCAGCGTGTATTTCACATTCGCCGCCGCCGTGAACCGGCAGATGTCGCGGTCTCCCGGCTGTTCCAGGCAGCCCCACACCGCGCCGGGGACGGCCAGGGGATTCGTTGCGGCCTCCGGATCGGTCTCGGCCTGTACCGCGGCAGGTACGACGGGCAGCCGATCGAACTCCCATGTGCCGGGAACATCGACCCCCGCCGCCAGGCCCGCTTCCGACTTCTGCGGAACAATCTCGACCGGCTCCGGCATGTTCCAGCCGGTAAGTCGATACGGCCCGGCCGGATCGGAAGTCGTCGGCGCCACGCGATCGACAAACGGACCGGTCGTCAGTGTGAGGCGATACACGTAATCGGCGCCATTCGAAAACGCGATCGTCGAGTTCGGGTCTTTCGGAAAGGAAAACAGCCGCACGGCAAAGACGCCATCAGCGGGCGCTGTGAACACAATCTGCGGATCGATTCCGTGGTCGTCGTCGTTCTGCGCAACGACGAACCCCTGTGGCGAAACGATCTGCAGGATCCCGTCCATCGGACTGCCGAGCGTGCGGTCCGCATCGAGCGAAGCCACGAGCGTCTGACCGGCCGTCAGCGGGACCTGGACCATGTCGACATCGTTCGACTGATCGAGGATACCGTTCAGCACGACCCCGGCGGCATCGACCGATTGCGATACCGCCGCCGCGTTGTTGGGTTCGACTTCTGCCAGTTCCGGCAGCGATCCGATAATGAGCGGCCGCAGCCGCGACGCGCCGGCCTCATTGAACAGCCGCACCCAGTAGACTCCGGCCGGCGTCTCGGCCGCGGCGGTCAGCGTGAATGTCCCGGCCTCCCCTGGTTGGGCCGTAATCCACTCCGGACGGTTCGTCCAGACGCTCAGCGGCGCGTCGCCGGCGGCGCCGATGATCTTCACCGAGGCGGACTGCCCGCGCTGCACGCCCGCCGGAAAAAATGCCGTGGGACTGGGCGGTTCCGCGGCCCGCAATGACACGGCGAAACCGCCAGCGACAATCGCTGCCACGCAGTGCATTCCCAGCGAACTCAAAACCTTCCGCAATCGGCACATCTCTCAACCCTCAACCCTCGTCACTCCGCGATCGCCCGTCGCAACAGGTTCGCCGTGATCCGCTGCACCCGCTCGTCCGGTCCGTGCGGGCGGCTCCAGTGCGACCACGGCAGCGTGTGTCCGGGCGGCGAACTCATCCCCTGCGCCCAGAAAATCGTGGACGCGTTGAATACGAAGTTCCCCTTCGGTCCCGGGTAAATCGTCGCCATCCACTGCTGCGGATTGTCGCCTCCCTGCCACGCGGTCCCGCCGGCCACGATCTCCAGACCCGGAATCTCAGGCGGATCGCCGTGATACTCCCAGCCGATCAGCCCGGGAATCGAATCCCCCGCTTTCACACCGGTCCCGTCGAAGATCCAGTGGTCCGGCCTGGTAATGACCCAGTCGCCGCCGCCATTGACCGGTTCAATGTTGCGAGCGCCCATCAGCAGCCCTTCGTCCGGACCGCGAAACGGAAACGGACCGTGATCACGCTCGCGGCCGACAGCATAGTCGTTCTCCGCTCCGTACGGCCCGCCGCGAAACATGATCCGGTTCGGTCGGCCGTCGAAGCCGGCCCGCAGCGGCGTCACCCAGCAGAGCGTGTTGCCCGACAGGAACAGCAGATCGACTCCCGCGTCCCGCATCTTCTGCACCGATTCGAACTGCCGGATGTCCCAGTACTCATCGTGCCCGACGCTGATGAACGACTTGCACTTGAGTCCGCGCTCTGGCGTCACCATGTCGCTGTTCGCGCAGTACGTCACGTCGTAGCCGTGCTCTTCCAGCCAGTACGCCAGCGGAAACTCCAGCGGCAGGAACTCGCCTGCGCCCACCGTCAGCGGATCGTTGACGACCGCCATGAACTGCGCCTCACGGCCGTAGGGCCGATCGAAGCTGACATCGGCCCACGGACCCTGGTTCCCCTGGGGATGCGTGTAGACCGAGTAATGGCTCGGCCACTGGTTGTAGGCCTGCCAGGTGTTGTCCGAACACTGAAACAGGATGTCGGCCGGCCGGTCGTCCCGGACGATGAACACGACGTAACTCTGCCAGTACGGTGCGTCCGGACCGGGGAGCGTTGTAAGTCGCCCGAGATAAACTCCGCTCACCCAGTCGTTCGGAATGGTCAGCGTCGCGCTCGACGTCCAGCGGCATTCGTGCAGGTCTTTTTCTCCGGGCTGCGGGACCTCCTGCGCGCTCCCTTCCAGCGGGCCGATGGTCGTCATCAGCCGCGCTCCTCGTCCGCCGTAGTAGCCCATGCGGAAGATCTCAATCCGGTACGGCTGCGGCGGATCGGTCGAGACCATGATGTCGAGGGACTCGCCGGCGGCGACGCTCTGCCGCGAGCAATACCCTTCGATCCACGACGACCGGTACTCCTGGGAATCGACGCGCACCCGGGTGAGCTGCCAGTCGGTCGCGCCCGCCTGCCCATTCTCATCCACGATGACGGCGGACGGCCGCAGTGCGTCGAGTTCCGGCGAAGCGGCATTGAGAGACGTTGCCAGACCGATCAGGCACAGCGCCGAGAGCAAGCGGAGCATCGGGCAATTCCGAGGGAGCAGTGGCGGTTCGTACGGCCGGCCATCATGCCCAAAATGTGCTCCCGCGACGAGTCCCGTGGGCGGCTCTCGTTTGTAGTTCGTACAAATCCGTCGCCCCTCACAGAGCGAATCCATCGCCGTTCATCCGGGACAGGCCGATTCCTGCAGGATTTGCGGCCGTTTCCCGCGACGCCGTCGCGCCGCCACCGGGCGGCGCGGGAATTGCATCCCCGACTTCGGTCCCTGTCCAGCTGGTGTTCCCGTCCGTGCGCTCCAGGACCACTTTCCCACCGATGAAAAATCGAGCCAGAAACCACGCTTCGCTCGCATTCTCCGCAGAACCTGCTAGCATCTTGAGCATACCGCTCCCCTGCGGTGCGTTGCGTCAGCAACATCCTGTGCCGTCCGTCGACGCACTCAGGCATGCGGGCAGGGAGGGAACTATGGCTGCAGTCGCTCGCAGTCACTTCCCCGTGGAAGTGGGATGTGACTTGTCTCAGTCTCGGTCTGTGGCGCTGGATGATCCCGTGCCCTCGGACAGCACGCTCGCGGTGATGGAACCGCAATACTGCGCCGAAGAGCTGCACCGGATCGAATCCGAAGTCCGCCGCGCCCTCATCGCGCAGCCCGATCTCCACTTCAAGGTGCTGATCGTGCGACGCGTGAAGGATGGCGTGTGCCTCGAAGGGGTCGTCGACGCCGATGACGGCGCACCCGACATCACCCAGTTGGCCGGACAGGTCGACGACGTCGGCTTCGTGATCAACCGGCTGATGGTGCGCACACCCCGGCATCAGCTCCGCACGCGCTGCTGACGCGAACGAGTCGTCGGTTCAGCGGAACGCGCGCTGCATGGCAGCGCGCCTTCGCTCCCTTTATGCGCTCTCGCTTCGCAGTCTCCCGGCGGCGGCCGCTCACGTCCCACCGGCGCCCGCACGAATCCGCCGGCACGGGTCGGTGCGCACGAAAAAACCCCGGTCGGGATCGACCGGGGTTGCTCCGATGGCCTCGACTGGAGTCGAACCAGCACGTCCTTTACGGACACTAGGTCCTGAACCTAGCGCGTCTGCCAATTCCGCCACGAGGCCGTGGACAGCGTGATCTTGAGACTCCGGCGGAAACGTCGAGGTTCGCGGGGCTTTCAGACGCCGCAATCTTCGCAATCCTGCCGGGGCTGACACGCGGGCAGCACAGCATGCTATCGACCGACGGCGCGGGGAGCAAGCATCGAAAACCAAGTCGAGGCTGCCGTCTCCAATGCCCCTTTAAGCAGCGTTCCTGAACTGCCTTGATCACTCGTATTGACGCCGGTTGCGGGCAGCGACCCTCGCATCTACGCTGTCCGCTGTCCCGCGTCCGTCCGCAATCAAGGCCTGTCGAAATGCACCGAAACGCCCGGAAATCCCTCGTCCTGGCATTCGCCGCCGTCGCGGCCTTCCACGCGGCGGCAGCCCTCGCCGCCGACCCGTCCGAGCTGCCCGTCATGTTCGCCGACGACTTCGAGTCCGGCGACCTCTCTCGCTGGAAAGCGACCGATCCGGAGGCCTGGCGACTGGCGGCCGATGGCGACCGGCACATTCTCCAGCAGTTCGCCGCCAGCAAAGTGCAGACGGAGGTGCGTTCACCGTTCAACCGCGCCGTGGTCAGCGGCCTGTGCGTCGGCGATTTTCAGTTCGACGTCGACGTCCAGTCCACGGCCCGGGACTATCCGCATCGCGACGTCTGCCTGTTCTTCGGCTACCAGGATCCGACGCACTTCTACTACGTGCATCTCGGCCAGCGGGCCGACGACCATGCGAACCAGATTTTCATCGTCAACCAGGCGCCGCGCGTCAAGATTTCCACGACCTCGAGCGAGGGGACGCCGTGGAACAACGACTGGCACCACGTACGGATTGTCCGCCGCGCCGAGTCCGGGGAAATCGCCGTCTACTTCGATAGCATGGAAACTCCGGTCATGACCGCCACGGACACAACCTTCCAGTGGGGCACCGTTGGAGTCGGCACCTTCGACGACACCGCCAACTTCAACAACGTCCACCTCCGCGGCGAGACCGTCGACCACGCGCAAAACTGATCCCTGCTTCCTCCCTCCCCTCGCTCCGCAGACAGGGCCGATTTTGTTCGACACGATGAGTGCGGTCGTTCAGCCGACTGTCCCACTGTCGAAAGGTCAAGTGCCAGTGCCGCCCAATTCTGTTCGGCACGAATGATGCTGCTCGCGTGCGTCGACTGGCGAGTTTCGCAGCTTCAGCGTCGCCTGCAGTCCGACCCCAGCGGGGTCGCAGATTGTAGCCGGGGGTTGAGCGCAGCTCGCCGTCAGGCGAGCAGAGCGATACCCCCGGTCAGCGTCTTCTCCCTCCCCCCGTTTTTTCGGGGGGAGGGCCGGAGAGGGGGGAACGAACGGTGAGTGCGTACGCCACGCAGTGCGGCGATGTCACCGTCATCGCATGGAATCCTGCACGCACCACCTCAGCCCTCGCGCGAACTCAACGTCCTCTCCGCCCCGCCGCCAAGCTCACCCAATCCCAAACAGCTTCAACAGCAGCCACGTCCAATACGCCGTCAGTGCGGCAACCGCTCCCAGGAGCACCAGCAGCCCCAGCAGGATCGCACCGACGAACAGACCGTCGGATCGCCGAGCCGCGCGCCGCTCCACATGGCCGGCCCCCAGATTGCGCTGCAGCAGCGCCACGTTCCGGTTATTCGCCTTGTACGCCACGTCGAACACGTCGCCCAGAAATGGCAACGCGCCC
>JAEUIG010000301.1 GCA_016795125.1 Planctomycetaceae bacterium
CGCGTACTGGATCATGAACGTGTCGCCGCAGAAGAACATCGGGTCTTGCGCGGTGTGCTGCCAATGGTCGACGGCATAATCCTTGGCCGCCTGATCGCATCCGACCAGTGAGACCAGGATGGCCGCGACGATCAAAAACCGCATGCGTCCGTTCATGAAGACCTCGAATGACCGCGTAGCAGTGCGCCCGGCGCGCAACCACGTCCTGGGGATTGTGCCGCTCTATTGCTCGACCTGCGACGTATCATGATAGACGTAGCGGCCGCCGTTCTCAGAGGCCAGTTTCCTCAGCCAGTTTCCGAGCAGGCCTCCGGCCGGATCCCGGATCGGCGGCCCTTTGCCGAACTCGATGCAGTGGATCGTCGCCCCCCGGTTCCGCTTGCCGAGTTCATTGAGCTCTCGTGCACTCAGGGACGGCTCCTGTCCGTCGGTGAGAAAAAAGACCACGTCCGGCGCCAATTCCAGGGCCTGCTGCAATGCCGGAAAATGATTCGTCCCGCCGGTCGGAGAAATCTGAGCCAGCTGACGCACCGCATCCAGCCGCTGCGCGTCGGTTCCGAAAAAGTAGTCGAAACGCCCGTCTTCGGCGATCAGCACCGTTGGGCCGTCGTTGTACAGCACGATCTGGAACTGCTGTTTCTCATCCAGCTGCGAAATGCTGGCGATCAGTTCCGTTTTCGCCATGCTGATCGGGGTAACCCCGACCCCGCTTCCCGCCATGCTCCAGGACCGGTCGATCACGTAGACGAACTTGCTGCCGCTTGCCGAAGCGCCGAACAGGGACGTCGCGCCACCACCCCCCCCGCGAGGATCAGGCACACCGCCCGCCCCCCCCGCCGCTCCGCTGCGGGTCTCTGCTTGGCTCCCGGGAAACTGCGGCGGCGCCCCGAGCGACGGCACGCCGCCAACGCCCAGCACCGGAATGCTGGCAGTTTCAGGCAGCGCTATCGCAACGGGTGGAGCGTCCAGTGAGGGCGGCGAACTCGTTTCGTCCGCCACGCTCGTCTCGCCGACCGCAGCATCGGCGGCTCCGGCAGCGGGACTCGGTTCAGACTCCGCCAAGTAGATGCCGACTTCCCGGAAACTCTCGCCGCCCTCTCCCTGAATGTCGGACCGGCAGCTGGGCGTCTGCGAGAGTGCGATGCAGACGAACACCGTCGCGATGTGTCCGGCGACGGACAGCAGCCAGCTGGGAATCGTCACCCATTGGACGTGCGGCCGGAGCCAATCGGCGAGTTTCTGCTGCCGTGCGGACGTAGAGGCCGACGTCGACATACCGAAGTCTACGGCGGGCAGGAATTGAGCGTCAACGGGCGTCTGCGCGGGCGGGATTGCGCGAACTCCGATCCCGCCCGCCGCCGCGCCTGCGCCATCCGCATTTCCCCATCGAAAGTTTGCTGAATCTGCGGTGAATCCGCTTGCCGCCCGCAGAATCCACGAAAGTTCGGGCGATGGTTTCTCATGGGAGCGTCGCGCGCAGCAGGTTGGATCCGGATGCGAAATCCACGCGTCCGGGATCGACGAACCACGGGAAGTCCCCCGCTGGCACCCTGCGTCCCGCGCAGGGAGCTTACCGTCCGTGGCCAAAGATCGAGTCCTGCTGGTTGACGACGAAACAGCCAACCTCGACCTCTACCTGTTGCTCCTCGGTTCCGAG
>JAEUIG010000344.1 GCA_016795125.1 Planctomycetaceae bacterium
GCTCACCCGGCACCGGCAAGACATTGCTCGCGCAGCGGCTGGGTACAATCCTGCCTGACCTGGCGCCGGAGGAAAGCCTTGAGACGACGCGGATTTACAGCGCCGTCGGACGGTTGCCGGACGGGCAGTCGCTGCTGCTGAACCGGCCGTTCCGCTCGCCGCACCATACGATCAGCGAGGCGGGTCTGGTGGGAGGCGGCAGCGTCCCGACGCCGGGGGAGATTTCGCTCGCTCACAACGGCGTGCTGTTTCTCGATGAGCTGCCGGAGTTCAACCGCCGTACGCTGGAAGTGCTGCGTCAGCCGCTGGAGGAGAACTGCGTCACGATTTCGCGGGCGATGGGCAGCGTGACGTTTCCCGCCAGCCTGATGCTGGTCTCGGCGATGAACCCGTGCCCGTGCGGGTTTCGCGGCGATCCGAAGCGGAACTGCAACTGCAGCCCGATGCAGATCGAACGGTACCTGTCGCGGATCAGCGGGCCGCTGCTGGACCGGATCGACATTCACATCGAAGTGCCGGCGGTGCCGTTCCGGGAACTGTCGGACAACACGCAGGGGACCGGCAGCGCGCAGATGCGGGAGCAGGTCATCACGGCGCGGGGCGCGCAGCAGGACCGGTTCGCCGAATTTCCGGGGATGACCAACGGCACGATGTCGCCACGTCAGATCCGGAAGTTCTGCCAGCTCGAGGCGGACGCGGAGTCGCTGCTCAAGAGCGCAATGGACGAGATGGGCCTGTCGGCGCGGGCACACGACAAGATCCTGCGGGTCGCACGAACGATCGCGGACCTCGACGGGAGCGCGAAGATCATGGCGCAGCATTTGAGTGAGGCGATCAATTACCGGACGCTGGACCGGACGTACTGGGCGGGGTGAGCGAGAGGTCGAAATGCTTGTCACCAGACGCGACCGTAAGTGTGCGAATTCGACTGGGTGCGCTCCCTTACGGTCGCGACGAGTCGAGGACGCTGAATCGCAATTGCCGACGACTGCCATGAACTTGCTGCTACGCCGATTCGTTTTCATCGCAGTCTGCTGCTGTATTCCGACGGTGGCGACCGCTGAGGATGCGCTGACGACGACCGTGCGGCAGGTCACGTTCGGACCGCAGCATCACTTTTTTGGCTACTTCGGCCATGTGCGGACGATTCCGTGGAATGCCAGTGGGCGCTTCATGGTCGTGCTGCGGACGGACTACCAGGACCGCATGCCGCACCCGGGCGAGGCGTCCGAGATCGTCCTGCTGGACGCCGAGAACGATTACGCCCCGCGCGTGATCGAGCGGACGCGGGCGTGGAACTTCCAGCAGGGGACGATGCTGTACTGGAACCCGGCGGCGCCGGACACGCAGTTCTTTTTCAACGACCGCAATCCCGACACGCACGAGGTGTTTTGCGTGCTGTTCGACCTTTCGCGGGGGACCAATGGTGAACGGATCGCCGAAGATCGCTTTGACGATGCGCCGAGCGGCCACCGCGGGGTGGCTCAGCAGGGAGGCTGGTTTGCAGCCATCAATTACGGCCGCCTCGCGCGCCTGCGGCCGGTGACCGGTTACCCCGGGGTGCGCGACTGGACAGTCGGGCGCGCGGAACGGCATCCGGCCGATGACGGCGTGTTCAAAGTCAACGTACAAGCCGGCGAGAAGCAGTTGCTGGTCTCATTCCGTCAGCTGGCCGACGTGCTGCGGACCGGTCATCCGGACGTGGATGACAAGGAACTGTTCATCAACCACACGCTGTGGAGCCGCAATGACGAGCGGATCTTTTTCTTCGTTCGCGGTGACTTCGAAATCTCCGGACGCCGGCTGGACATCCCGTTCACGATGAACGCCGACGGGAGCGATTTACGCCCGCTGGCGCTGCACATCGGCGGTCACCCGGAATGGGAGTCCGACCGCGCGCTGATCGGCGTCCGGGACAAGCGGCAGATCCTGTTCGATGTCGTCGACGATCGCGTCACGGGTCCGCTTGCCGAGGCGGATATCTTCCCCCAGCCCGGCGGCGACATCGCGCTCTCTCCGGACGGGGAATGGTTCATCAACGGACATGGCCAGGGAGGGCGCAACTACTACACGATGCTGCGCCGCTCGGACGGCGCCTGGACGCGGACCGACGGCTTCAACCAGGGAGGCTACACCCGGGGCGAGCTGCGAATCGACCCGTCCCCGAACTGGAACCGCGACGGGACGCAGTTTTCGTTTGTGGCCGTCGACGAGCAGGGGACGCGGCAGTTGTTTGTGGCCACCGTGCAGGAGAGGTGAAAAGTTGTCGGTCGTCGGAGAGAGCGGTAGTAAGCCTTGCCTGAGTGGAGAATGGGTCGATGTGTCGCTCGTTGATTGTCGCGGTGTCGTGTCTGTTGCTGGTGAGATTCGCTTGCGGGGCCGAGCCTATTCCTGCGCCGCTGCAGGTCGTTGACGCGCGGCCGGACGACGTGATGAATGCGAAGTTCAGCAGCAACGACGGCTGGATCGGCGGCGACGGCATCAATTCGGTTCCGCTGCCGGACGACTCCGTGCTGTGGATCTTCGGCGACACGCTCGTCGGCCGGATTCGGGACGGGAAACGCGACGACGTGGGGATGGTCAACAGTTCGTTCGCGCGGCAGCGAGGCTGGGGCGCGGATGCGCAGATCGAGCTGCTGCTGAATCGCGAGGCGGATGGAACTCCAACGTCCTACATCGTTCCCGAGAAGAAACCCGGCTACTACTGGCTGTGGGACGGCATTGTTCTCGATGGCAAGCTCTATGTCTTCACCACTCGTCTCACGTCGCCGGGGACGATCACGGCGTTCGACTGGAAGTTGATGGATCAGTCCTTGCTGGTTGTCGACAATCCGCTCGACGACCCAGCGCACTGGAGCGTGCAACAGCTGGACATGCCGTTCGGAGTGTTTGCCGACGACTACGAAGCCCTGTGGGGATTTGAAGTCATCCTGGTGGACGAGCACGTCTACATCTACGGCTCAACCCGACAGAAGAATGGAGACCCGCGCTCGCTCATCGTCGCCCGCGTCCCTCCGCGCGAGTTGACAGACTTGGCCCGCTGGCGGTTTCGCGGCGCATCCGAATGGATTCCTGATCCGCGTCAGGCCGCCGCACTCACCACCGACGTCGGCACCGAAGGCTCCGTCACCTGGCTCCCCGACCGGCAGCGATTCGTCTATGTCTATTCCCCGCCCCTGGACCCCAACATCCGGATGCGGACGGCGCAGACGCCGATCGGTCCGTGGTCGGAGGCGGTCACGATTTACACGTGCCCGGAAGTCGATTGGGACCCGCGCATCTTCTGTTACGCGGGCAAGGCGCGCCTGGTCCCGGGAACCACGGACGAACTGCTCATCACCTATGCGACGAACTCCTTCGACATGCTGCCGCACGTCACGGCCGATGCGCGCGTGTATCAGCCGCGATTCGTGCGCGCACGGGTGACGGAGTAATGCGCGGTTACTTCACGGAATCCCCTAAGACCGCCTCTGTGGGAACGAATGACGGTCGACATGGAACGACCGTTGCACTGGCGAAGCCAGTGGCACCCGCGCCGACCGCCGGGATTTCGGGGCTGGCAAGTGCGGCGCGGATGACACACAATAGAATTTGATTCCGCACACTCAGGAGCTTACATCATGTCCGCCGAGAATCCCGGAAGCGATGGCCCGCTGCGCAATTCCGCCGAGCGACTGCGGGAGGAACTGGACCGCTGGCTGGATGTCGCCTGGGTGCAGGGAGAACGGGCGATGGACGCGATGGGGATTCGCGGCCGCATGTCGGGTCCGGCGATGGACGTGATGGAGCGGCCTGATGCGATCATGATCTTCGTCGATGTGCCGGGCATCAGTTCGGAACAGCTGGATGTCACCGTGTCGGGCAACCTGCTGACGGTCAGCGGCATTCACGCAGCCCCGATCCTGGCGTCCGATGAAGTGCTGGTGCGCCAGGAGCGGCCGCACGGGAACTTCAAACGCAGCATACCGTTGCCGGCGACGGTCGATCCGGAATCCATCACCGCCGAATGCACGCTGGGCGTGCTGCGGATTCGCGTGGCGAAGACGGAGCGCGAGAAGTCGCGCCGCGTGCCGGTGCGAACCGGCGAGTCACCGCCGCCCGTCCCGACGGTGTGACGAAGTCGGTGCAGAGGGGCAAAGAAGCAGAGGGACAAAGGGATCGTGCCGCTGCGTCCGAATCTTGATCTCCCCTCTCCCCTCGGGAGAGGGGCCGGGGGTGAGGGCGAGCGACCATCGACATTTCGAGCGTCAGGCGGGCGCCTGACCTGCACCATCATTCGGCAATGGAATTGCGCCGGCGGCGGGGGTGCCCTTCCCTTCGCGGATGTACTGGGCGCGCTGCTTCGCGTACTCGCTGGCGGAGAGCGCATCATCCACCGAAGGCTGCGCCCGCTGCGCTTCTTCGAAGTACCGCTTCAGGTAGGGAATGCACCAGCCGCAGCCGGTGCCCGCGCCGCCGCAGTCGCTGATCTGGCTCGCGCGCCGCGGCCGGTAGACGCGGATGTAGTTGACGATCTTCCGCTTCGTCACGTGAAAGCAGTAGCAGATGGTGTCGTCGAGCTGCACGTGGGAGAGGGTTGATCGTTGATGGTTTATGGTTCAGCGAGTGGCGAAGCAGAAATCGAAAGTTTCACCACAGAGATCGCGGAGTTCGCAGAAAGAAGAATGAAACAAACCTCTGCGTACTCTGCGATCTCCGCGGTGAGTTTCTGTTTCTTCCCAGTCCCTGTCACTCGAATCCGGGAGTAGATTCGTGCCGACCTACTTCTGATAGATCGGCAAACTCCCCTTGTCGAGCTGCAGGATGATCGAGCAGATCGACGTGACATACACCGGGCCTACGTGGCCTTCGGTCCAGGAGCCGTTGGCCGACTGCGTGCGCAGCAGCTGCTGGCCGATTTCGCGGAAGTACCTGGGCCAATCGTCTTCGTGCCGGTACATCACCTGCGCGTAGTACAGGTGCATGTAGTGCCAGTGGCCAAAGTGCTGCGCCTGGCCGCCGGCGGTGCCGCCCGGCCAGATGTTCTTCTTGCAATACTCCAGCATCTGTTGAACGTCATCCGAGCCGTCGTATTCGCCGGCGCTGTACATCGAGGCGACGGCCGCGGCGGTGATGGGGGGACGGGCGCCGCCGCCGCGAATGCTGTACTCGACGCCGCCGTCGTCCGACATGCATTCGTGGATGTAGACTTTGGCGCGATCGATGACTTCGCCCGGCACCACGATGCCCGCGTTGCGGCAGGCGCGCAGCCCCTGCACCTGCGTTACGCACGTCGAGCCTTCGTCGAAGTCGTTGCCATCCTTCGCTGAAACGTAGCCCCAGCCTCCTTTACTCGTTTGCGCCTGCACGCTGAAGGCGACGGCCTTGGTGAGCACTTCGTGCAGCCGCTGCCGGCGCAGGTTGTCTTCCTCCTCGCCGAAGACCTGCGAGAGGAAGACCATCGAGAAGCCGTGACCGTAGGTGTAGTGATAGTCGTCCTGGTAGCCGATCAGGCCGTTGGGCTGGGCGACGTCGAGCAGGTAGTCGACGGCCTTGGCGATGTTCTCGGAATAGCGGCCGCGCATGGTCGTCGAACCTTCGCACGACATGGCGATGCCGGCGAGCGCAGTCATGGCGACGCGGTATTGACCGCCGTTCGCCTCCCAGTATCCCTGTCGCCGCTGCTCGCGCGCGAGGAACTCGAGCGCCTTGGCGATGGCGGCGTCGTACTTGGGATCGCGTTCGGCGGAAAGGCCGGCAGCACACCACAGGATCGGCACAATCGCCACAACAAGCCGCCAGCGCCGGCTGAATGTCATCGACAGACTTCCTTTCTTCGGCCTGACCGGAACGGCGGCCGTGCACTGCCGGCCCGGAATCCGCGAGCACAACCCGTGGGCGGGCGTTGATCCGTCGACGGGGATTCCGATCGTCCGGCGACAGTTAGGCTAATCCGCACGCGGGGTTGCGGCAATACGGGTCGCTCGCGGCGGGCAATCCGGCGGCGGCAGCGGATGCAGCGTGAGCAAGCAGTCTGCGGATTGTGCTGTCATGTTTCAATGCGTCCGCTGCCAATCCGCAAGGTCTGTGGGAACTTCCCAAAGCCCGCAAGCGGCCGCCGCTATCTTTTCAGACGAACTCGTATCGTCGGATGTGGATTGCAACATGTAAGCGTTGTGAGGGCGTTTTTCATTTGCCTGTGCGCGCGGGTCGTGACAGCATGGCTGTCTGGTCCGGAAGTGCGGGGAATGCCGGTTCATCGCAACGCAGCCGCCGTGAGCAGGAATCGAGGAGCAACGTTTATGAGAGCGTTCGTGACTGTCGCCGGGACCGCACTGGCGTGGCTGTCCGCAGCAGCATCATCGCAGGCCGGGTGGTGCTGCGGCGCAGCGGGCTACAACTGCTGTCCGCCGCCCGCGTGCGCGCCGACCGCGTGTTACTCCGCGTGCCGCGTCGAGCGCGAGACGTGTTATCGCACCGTGTACGACACGGTGTACGAGCCGGAGCAAGTCGCCTGCAGCCGGACCGTGTACGACACGGTGTATGAGGACGTGCAGCAGACGTGCTATCGCAACGTCGTCGAGACGGCCGAGCGCGAGGTCCAGTACCAGGTGCAGCGTCCCGTCGTGGAGACGAGCTACCGCGAAGAATCCTACACGGTGCAGAAGCCGGTCTGGGAAACGGCCTATCGCGAATGCAGCTACCAGGTCGCTCGGCCGGTGTGGACTGAGTGCGAACGCGAAGTGCGCCGCACCGTGTATCGACAGGTGACCGAGACCGTGAATCGCGAATGCCGGCGGACGGTGATGCGGCGGCATGTCGAGACGATCAATCAGGAACGCTGCTACACCGTGATGCGCCCGGTGACGACGATGCGCACGGTGCGGCGGATGTCCGGCCAGTGGCAGACGCGGCAGGTGTATCACGCAGGGCCGGTCGTGCCGCGCTGGACGTGCGACCCGTGCGGCCGTCCGCAGATGTGCATGGTGCAGTGCCCGGGATTCACGACGTGCCATCGGCAGTGGTGCCCGCAGGTCGTCGAGTGCCAGGTGCCGTGCACGACCTACTGCCCCGAAGTGGTGCGCCAGGTGTGCCCGATCCAGGTCTGCCGCGTGGTTCCGGAATGCGTCGTGGAGAACATCCCGGTGCAGGTGTGCCGCGTGGTGCCGGAATGCGTCGTGGACCGGGTTCCGGTCCGCACCTGCAACTGGGTGCAGGAAACGAAGACGCAGCAGATTCCGTATCGGGTCTGCCGGATGGAGTGCGAGACCCGCACCTGCCAGATTCCGGTGCGCACCTGCAAGATGGTCTGCGAAACGCGGACCTGCAAGGTGCCGCACTGCGTGACGAAGCAGGTGCCGTACACGGTGTGCCACAAGGTGGCCCGGTGCGTCGCCCGCGAGGAACCGTACAACATCACGCGGATGGTCGCGCGGTGCGTGCCGCGTCAGGTGCCTTACGAAGTCTGCCGGCTCGTGCCGACGGAGGTCTGCTGCAACGACGGCTCGTGCTCATCGAGCGGCAGCAGCTGCGCTTCGTGCGGAGTTTCGACTCCGAGCGAACTGTCGGGCGAACAGCAGAACGTGAACAAGCCGGTCGAAGCGACGCCGGACGCCGGCGAATCGCCGGAAGTCAAAGTCGAGACCCGCAAGCCGGTCGAAGCAGAGTCGGCTGAACCGGCGGTGGAAGAACCGGTGGTCGCGCCGGCCGACGCCGGAGTCGGCCTGCAGGCCCCGGGCAGCAACGACGCCTGAGAACTATCTTCGGGACGGGGTGGGTGACACGGAGAAGCGGCTCGTGAACGTCACGAGCCGCTTCTGCTTTTTCGATCACGCAGTTACGGAGAACGCTGGATGTCGGCCGGTTCCGCAAGCAGCCGCTCGATCAA
>JAEUIG010000383.1 GCA_016795125.1 Planctomycetaceae bacterium
CGCCGGGCAACAAGCGTGGGCCGCCGATTTAGTGGCAGCCACCAATGCCGCCGGCTTGCACGACGAAGTCGAGCGCGACCGGTGGATGTCGCAGGAGGCCTGGCGGACGATTTGTGCCAACCCGGCGCTATTTGCCCGCGCGTGCGGCCGAAGGTTCCTGCACTTCTGGAGCATCGTGCCGAACGTCCGCAGCGACGCGGCGCTGCCGGTCTTCGCAGTCTGGTCCGTCGGACTCTATTACAGTGTTCTGTTCGCAATGCTCGCTGGCGGTATCGCTCGTGTCATCACCGGCCGCGTCGATTGCCGCCGCTGGCTGATTCCAGCGCTGCTGATCGCCGGATTCTGCGGCGTGCACCTGCTGTACTGGAGCGACGCGCGGATGCGTGCGCCGGTCATGCCGGAGATCGCACTCATTGCGGCTTGCGCGATCGACCGTAAACAGGAACGCAGATGACGGAGTTTTCAGAGATCTGCGGCGGGTAGCACGCCCTGACGGAGGAAGGGCGTGGTCAGTGGCGAGAGGACTCGAATCGCCTGACAGGACCGAGCATCAGTCGCCCGCTCGCCACGCCCATCCCGTTGGTCTGGGCGTGTCACCCGATGCGTTGCTCGCCAAACATCGCTTTCGCGCGGCAGCGGCTCGGCAGGAGCCTCGCCCTCCCAGGGGAGCGATCACCGGGACATGAAGCGGCGCATCAGGTTGTGTCCGGCGGGGATGATGTCGCCGGTGGCTGCCGCCGCGGCTTCGCTGTAGTCGGCGCCTGCATTGTGTTTGAGACCGGTGCCGCACATGGTGAATGGCACAAAACCGTGGCTGTGGGTCCGCGTGCGGACGAACGTGGGGTGGTCGGGACAGACGAGAATCCGATAGTCGCCGACCGTCTGCAGATAGCGATGTACCGGGCCGACGATGTCCGCATCGATTCGCTCCAGCGCCTTGATTTTTTCGTGGGCGTCTCCTTCGTGAGAGGCTTCGTCGGTCGCTTCGACGTGCACGACGACGAAGTCATACTTCTTGAGGGCGTCGATCGCGTATCGGCCTTTGGCGGCATAGTCGGTGTCGGTGTAACCAGTCGCGCCAGGGACCTCGATGACATCAAAGCCGACAAGTCGGCCCATGCCGCGCAGCAGGTCGACCGCCGTGATGACCGCGCCGCGCACGCCGAATCGATCGAGAAACGGTTCCAGCGCCGGCGCGCGTCCCTGTCCCCACAGCCAGATCTGCGTGGCCGGCAGTTCTGCGCGCGCCGTGCGTGCGCGATTCGGCTCGGCTTCGGCGAACAGCTTCTCGCTGCGCTCCATCAATGCCCGCAGGTCGCAGGCGCCGGAGCCCATCGGCAGATGTTGGTCGATCGGCTGGTCAGTGATGTCGTGCGGCGGAACGGTGTAGGTGTCGCTCGAAAACGGGGCTCGGCCATCGCGCGTGCGGTACAGCAGCAGGTTGCGATAGCTGACGCCGGCATAGAACTTCCAGTGTTCATCGCCGCAGCAGGCGTGCTGCATGACTTCGATGAGCTGGCGGCCGATGTCGCTGGGAATCTGGCCGGCCGTGAAGCTCGCCATACGGCCGTCGGACACGTTGACGAGGTTGCAGCGGATAGCCCAGTCGTCCGGCCCGAGGGCAATTCCCTGAGCGGCGGCTTCGATGGGAGCGCGGCCGGTGTGGAACTGCAGCGGGTCGTAGCCGAACAGGCTCATGGTACCGACGTCGCTCCCGGACGGCATGGACGCGGGGACGTGGTCGGCAAGGCCGAGGACTCCGTGGCGGGCGACCTCGTCCATGTGGGGGACGTTCGCGGCAGCAAGCGGAGAGCGTCCGTCGAGAGCCGGCTGCGGTTCGTCCGCGCAGCCGTCGGGGATGATGAGGGCGTATTTCATGCGGCCCGGATCATAGCGGCGATCCGGGGAGTGGCGAAACCGCAAGCGAAAATCGCGTGCGGTTTCGCAGAGTCAGCCGACGTGCACGAGCGCGACTCGCGGCGAGACCCGCTGAA
>JAEUIG010000410.1 GCA_016795125.1 Planctomycetaceae bacterium
CTCCCGGACGCCGCCGTGACAGTGCTGGAGTATGGACGCGACATCGTCGCGGATCGCAAGGACAGCCTGTTTCCGCGGAGCAGATTTGGGATTGTGAATTGAGTGACGCGAGCGGCGGGGTTGATCCCCGCCGTACCGCCGGGATAAACCCGGCGGCCTACTTGTTGACCGATCACCGACAACCGATCACCGACCATGAAATACGGCATGAATCTGCTTTTGTGGGGCGCCGGCGCTGATGAGTCGGTGTACCCGCTGCTGGAGAGCTGCAAGAGCTGGGGCTTCGACGGCATCGAGCTGCCGATGTTCGACTTCACCGTCTCGAACTACGAGAAGCTGGGCGTCAAGCTGCAGCAGCTGGAGCTGCTGTCAACGGCCGTCACGATCTGCAATGCGCCGGATAACCCGATCTCGCCGGACGCCGGCATCCGCCGGGCGGCCGTCAAGCGGCTCAAGAGCGCCGTCGACTGCTGCGCCGCGATGGGGGCGACGCACCTCGTCGGGCCGATTCACTCGGCGATCGGCGAATTCGTGGGCCGCGGCCGCACCGACGACGAATGGAAGTGGGGACAGGAAGTCCTGGCCGAGGTGGCCGACCACGGCCAGGCCAACAACGTCACGCTCGTCGCGGAATACCTGAACCGCTTTGAGTGCTATTTGCTCAACTGCGCCGAGGATGCCGGCCGCTTTGTCCGCGAGGTCGGGCACTCGCATCTCAAGACGATGTACGACACGTTCCACGCGAACATCGAGGAAAAAGACATCCACGCCGCCGTGCAGAGCATGGCCGACCAGATGGTCCACGTGCACATTTCAGAGAACGATCGTTCGACTCCGGGCGAAGGGGGCGTTGACTGGGATTCGTCGTTCGCCGCCATCAAGGAAGCCAACTACGACGGCTGGCTGATGATCGAAGCGTTCGGTCTGGCACTCCCGGAAATCGCCGCCGCCACGAAAATCTGGCGGCGCATGTTCCCCAGTGAAGAACACGTCGCCCGCGAAGGCCTCAAGTTCATGAAATCCCGCTGGGAAAACGAGTAGCGCGGATGGTCGATGGACAATGGTCGATCGACACGCAGCTTCCGAAGGCATTCCTAACTCCTAATTCCTGACTCCTATTTCCTATTCTCCATGCACGTTCCTCCCGCGACAGCCTCCGGCCTCGACTTTCTCTCGCTCGGCGCACTGATTCATCGCCTCGATCCGGGCATCATTCCGTTTCGCAAGGCGACGGAATGTCGCATTCATGTCAGCGGCGGGGAGTTCAATGTCGCCGCCAATCTCGCCGACTGCTTCAAGATGCGGACCGGAGTCGCCTCCGCGATGGTCGATTACCCGATCGGCGACCTGATTGCCGAGCGGGTGCGGGCGATGGGAGTGCAGCCGTTCTACAAGCGGTTTGCGCACGATGGCGCGACTGGTCCCAACATGGCGACCGTCTACAGCGACCAGGGGCACGGCGTGCGCGCTCCGGTCGTGTTCTACAACCGCTCGAACGAAGCGGCCGCGCGGCTGAAGCCCGGCGACTTCGACTGGAAGGCGATTTTCGCTGGGGGGGTGCGGTGGTTTCACTCGGGCGGCATCTTCTCGGCGCTCTCAGCGACGACGCCGGAACTGGTCATCGAAGGCATGCAGGCCGCGAAAGCGGCCGGGGCCATCGTTTCGTTTGATCTCAACTATCGCGAGAAGCTGTGGAAGATCTTCGGCGGCGGCGACCGCGCGGTGGAGACGCTGGGCCGGATCGTCAAGAACGTCGATGTCCTCGTCGGCAACGAAGAAGACCTGCAGAAGGGGCTGGGGCTGAAAGGCCCGGAAATGGAAGCCAAGTCCAAGCTCGATCCCTCGGTGTTCTTCGGCATGATGGACTCGGTCGTCAAGCAGTACCCGCAGATCAAGGTCGTCGCCACGACGCTGCGCGAAGTGCATTCGACGAACCGTCACAGCTGGAGCGCGGTTGCCTGGATTGAAGGCAAGACGTATCAGGCGCCGACGTGCGAGCTGGATGTCGTGGACCGGGTCGGCGGCGGCGACGGCTTTGCCGCCGGATTGTTCTACGCGCTGATGAATCCCGACGTCGCGAAGCAGCTCGAGCCGGGGATCAGCGTCGAACAGGCGGCGATCAAGTACGGCTGGGCGCACGGGGCGCTGATTACGACCTTCCCCGGCGACACGACGATGGCCAGCCTCGACCAGGTCCGCTCGGTCGCCCTCGGCGGCTCGGCCCGCATCCAGCGGTAGCACTTCGCAAAGAAACCTGACACAGAGTCACGAAGGCACAAAGACGCACAGAGAAAACAAGTCGTCACCTGGCCCCGTTGTGAGTTGAATCAGGTGAAATCACCAACGCCCGCGACGTCTGCTTCATTCTTCGTCTCTGTGCGTCTCCGCGTCTTTGTGGCTGTGTGTCAAATCGTAAAACATTGCACGGAGTTTGATCAGGATGCGTGACATCGGCGTCGGGATGGTCGGCAGCGGGTTCATGGGGCTGACCTATTCGGAGGTGCTGTCGAAGCACGTCCGGGGGGCGAAGCTGGCGGCAATCACGGGCGGTCGCCGGGCGGGCGAGCTGGCCGCCGACTATGGCGTGCCGGCGTGTGCGTCGGTCGCGGAGATGCTGCAGCGACCGGATGTGGACGCCATCGTGGTCGCGACGCCGGATCAGTTCCGTCTGGAGATCACGCAGCAGGCGGCCGCCGCCGGGAAGCACATCCTGGTTGAGAAGCCGATGGCGCCGACCGTCGCCGAATGCGACGCGATGATCGCCGCCTGCGATGCGGCCGGCGTCACGCTCGGCGTCGTGCAGACCGAGCGGTTTCGCAAGCTGACGATGATGGCCAAGCAGTTCATCGACGAGGGCCGGATTGGCCCGGTCTGGATGATGCGGACGGTCTCGGCGTTTCCGATCGGGCTGACGAAGGACCTGTTCAAGGACCGGCAGTGGATGTACGACCCGCGCAGCGGCGGGCTGTTCATGGGGATGGCATCTCACAACACCGATTTCCTGCGTTGGCTGACCGGCAAAAACGCGACACGGGTGTTTGCCCAGGTCAGCACGTTCAGCGACATCGCGGCGAGCGCTCAGAGCGTGATGGCACAGATCGAGTTCGAAGGGGGCATCATGGCCCACATGTGGATCACGACCGAGCTGCCCGCGCCGAGCATTCCCAGCAGCGAGGTGCGGTTCACGGTCGTCGGCCGCGACGGCATGCTTGATCTGGAAAACTTCGAGTTTCTCGACGTGGGGAAAGGAGACAAGTGGGAGCGGGTCTACACGCCGGAGCGGTTCGACTACCTGAAGGAGCCGAAGTCGCCGATCCGGCTGTTCCCGCACATCGGCGTGATCCAGGAATTCGTCAGCAGCATTCACGAACAGCGGCCGCCGAAAGTCGACGGCGCGGTGGGCCGGGCGGCGGTGGAGATCTGCGAAGCGTGCCTGGTCTCGGCGCGGACCGGTCAGGCCGTGACGCTGCCGCTGAGTTGAGAGACGAGAGTCGAGACAGAATGCGAAACCGCAAGCGTGTGCTTTGTCGGCGGTGGTCGGTGAACCTGGACGCTAGAAACTGGACCCTCAGCCTTTGTCCACTCCCTGCCCGCTGCCGGTTGCCGCGCAGCATCGCAATCTGTTCGTGTTCGCCGCGTGCATGGGGCTGCAGTACCTGTCGGCTCCGGTGCTGTACGTGGGGATCACACAGGCCTCGCTGTGCCAGCGGCTCGGCACCGATAACCGCGTCGCCAACCTGCCGGCGACGTTTTTCTTCGCCATGACCGCCATGCCGGCGCTGATTGCCTGGTTGTTCCCGCATGTGCGGCAATTGAAGCCGGTGTTGTCGCTGTGCTACGCCGCGATGGCGATTGTCATGGCGTTCGTGGCGCTCGTGCTGTTCCTGCAGGCGCCGCCGTCGCTGGTTGTCGCGGCGGTCGTCCTTCAGGGAGCGGTCTGTGGGGCGGCAGGACCAACGGCGACGGCGCTCCTGTGGGAAGTGATCGGCCGCGGGACGGACGAATCGCGGCGGGGAGTGGTTCTAGGACTGGCCTTCGGCGTCGGACCGATTCTGGCGGTCATCGGCTCGCTGGGGCAGGTCTGTCTGCTGGGGGGCGAGCTGTTCGGCCACAAGTTCAGCGGGCTTGGCTATCCCAACGGTTTCGTCTGGCTGTTCGGCCTCGGTGCGCCGGTGATGGCTGTCGGCTCGCTGCTGGGAGGCATCTGCGTCGTGCCTCCGCCGGAGTATGAGCACCCACGCAAGCCGATCGCCGACGTGATGTCGCTGTGCGTCGGTCTGGCGCTCGGTTTCGCGGCGTTGGCGCTGTTCTTCTCGATTCCCAGCGGTTCCACCCAGACCGGCTGGCTCAATCGGAGCAATCTGGGGTTTGCACTGCTGGTGGGGGCGTCGCTCGCAGTGATCTACCATTTCCGCGACATCCTGTCGCAGCGCACGCTGCTGATCGCGACGGTCGTCACGATCCTGGTCTATTCCGGAAATACGATCCCGTCGAACATGAACCTGTATTCGGAGTTCGCTCTTGGCGATGCGCCCGAGAAGTTCGCCGGGCTGCAGAATACGCTGCGGTTCAGTTTCAAAGTGGCGACGGGTCTGTTCCTCGGTTGGCTGCTCACTCGAACCAATCCCCGGGCCGGGATTCTCACGACGGCCGGGATCTTCGTCATGGCGCAGGTGTGGGCAATACTGGCGACCGGTACTGCGTATCTCGTGGCGTTCGGAATCTTCGGCGCGGGGGAACTGGCTGGCGTGTATTGCCCGAACTACATCCTCAGCGCCTCGCGCAAAGAGGATTACCGCCGCGCGATGGCGTTCGTCACCATGCTGATGGTCCCCGCCGCACCGACCGGCTACCTGTACGGCGCGATCGTGGATGCGCTCAAAGGGGAGCACGGCGCGGCATTCGCATTCCGGACCAGCTTTGCGGTCGCAGCAACGCTGATCCTCGCCGGGATCATCCTGGCGCTCGTGGCGCTCCCCCCGAAACCGCAACCGACAGGAAGTGGTTCCGATGGCGCACCGTGAGTCGCACATCCGAAAGTTCGAGGCGACGCGCGCATAGCCGCGAAGCGGCGGCACGTCGTAGCCGTGGGCGTAAGCCCACGGGGGGCGTAGTCGCAGGAACGTAAAGCCCCAACGGTGGCGATACCGCGCGACGAGGTGCCGCCCCTTGCGGGGCTTCGGGTCCTACAATCGACCGATTCCGGCGGCTCACGCCGCCGGCTACGTCGTGTCGCCGCTTCGCGGCTGAAGTATTGGACAGCGGCGAATCGCGCTGGAGAGATTCGCGACGTCCCACGGGGATAAACCCCGTGGCTCGTTCATCGAATGCTGGCAGTCGGTTGCTCGCTCAGCCGCGCGTACCGCGCCAGGGCCATCAGCGGGAAGTAGATGCAGTACAGGTGGTACTTGAGGTAGAAGACCCGCGGGAAGCCGGTGCCGGTGAACCAGTCTTCCTTCCACGCTCCGTCTGCCTGCTGCGTCGAGATGAGGTAGGCGATGCCTCGGCGTACGGCCGGTGAATGCACCTCGCCGGCAGCGATCAGCCCCAGGACAGCCCACGCCGACTGTGAGGCCGTCGCCGGACCCTGGCCGCGCAGCTCGGGGTGATCGTAGGTGTCGGCGGTTTCGCCCCAGCCGCCGTGCGCCTGCTGCGTGTCCTTGAGCCACTGTGCCGCGGCGCGAATCCGCGGATCGGCCGGCGACACGCCGATTTCCCGCAGGCCGACAAGCACCTGCCAGGTGCCGTAGAGGTAGTTGACGCCCCAGCGGCCGTACCAGCAGTGATCGCGCTCCTGCTCCTTCCAGACGAACTCCAGCCCACGCTGCATGGCCGGATGATCGGGGTCGAATCCGAGCCGGCCGAACATTTCGAGCACGCGGGCCGTGATGTCGGCCGTCGGCGGATCGATCATCGCGTTGTGATCGGCGAACGGGACGCGGGTGAGGAGTTCGCGATCGTTGTCGCGGTCGAAGGCGCCCCAGCCGCCGTTCCTGCATTGCATGCCGAGCATCCACCGCGCCCCACGCTGCAGCGCGGCGAGGATCGGCTGCATCTGCTCGATGTCCTCGACCGCCGCGCGGGGGTCGTCCGTCCTTACGCTGACGACCCCCCGCAGTTCGGGCTGCGAGGTGTGTCCTTTCGGACCGGTGCCGACCACAGCTGTCGCCCATTGCCGCGCGTCGTCTCCCGGCAGGCAGGATGCCAGCGCCATCGTGACCATCGTCGTGTCGTCGATGTCGGGATAAAACTTGTTGTTGAACTCGAAGAACCACCCGCCGGGTTCCAGTTCCGGGTTGCGGATCGACCAGTCCCCGGTGTTCCGTACCTCTTTCGACAGCAGCCAGTCGACCGCCTTGCGAATCCGCGAGTGGTGCGTCGGCACGCCGGCTTCCCGCAGCGCGATCAGCGCGATGGCCGAGTCCCACACCGGCGACTTGCAGGGCTGCAGCCGCAGTGCGCCGTCGTCGTCGTCCAGCCCCAGCTGTTCGAGTTCCTTCATCTGCGCCTGCACGGCCGGCGAATCGTCGCCGTGCCCCAGGCACTTGAGCGCGACGACGCTCCAGATGATCGGCGGGAAGATCGCGCCCAGCCCGTCGCTATCGACGAACCGCGACGTCATCCAGTCGGCGGCCCGGCGAATGGCGGCTTTTCGCAGCGGCTTGATACGCAGCTTTTCTCCCAGTTTCCAGGCGCGGTCGATCGCCTGGAAGATGCGGTCCCACGGCAGCAGGGTCTTCTGCTTCATGGCGTCGAGCTGCGTGCTCGGCGGCATGTTGAGCGGCAGTTCGGCCGGCGATTTCAGGAACAGCTCATCGATCTTGTATTCCGCCGGCAGTTGCCGCGACGGCTGAAACGCCCATAGCAAACTCAGCGGCACGAGAATCGTCCGCGACCACGACGACATCTCGTAGATGTTGAAGGGTGCCCAGGTGGGAATGAACATCAGCTCCGGCGGCACGGCCGGACACTGCCGGTATTCGATGATACCCAGCAGCGCCAGGTAATAGCGCGTGAAGCTGTTGACGCGCTCCGCGCCACCGGCCGCGCGAATGGCGTTGCGTGCCCGGAGCATCGGCTCCGAGTTGATATCGTAGCCGGCGATCTTCAGCGTCCAGTACGCCTTGACCGATCCGCTGATCTCCAGCGGGCCGCCGGGGAACAGCGTCCAGCCGCCTTCCGGCAACTGCATCTTTGCAATGTGTGCCGCCAGCCGCTTGACGGTCGCGCCGCGCTCCTGCCCCAGCCAGGTGAGCAACAGGGCGTACTCGGATTCGAGGATGGTGTCCCCTTCGAGCTCGCCGACCCAGTATCCGTCGGGATGCTGGCGTTCGAGCAGCCAGTCGCGCGTCAGGGCGACGGCCTCGTTGACCGCGCTGGCGAACGCATCGCGTGATGTCGCCAGGTCGGCCATGCTCTGGCCGGGATCGAGTTCCGCGGTTGTCCCCAGCCGCGATCCGAGTCGGTTGATACCCAGGCTCATGCACGTCTCATCGGGTGAACGACTTACGTAAGCTTTCGTGTGGCGGGATGTTATGGCGTCCCGGCTAGTACGGCAAGATGCTTACGATAACGGCCCAAGCTGCCGGTGAATACCGCGCACGGTGTGACCGCCTGACCGATCTGTTGAGCGGACGCTTTGAGTACCGGTCGTTCGGATTGCGCAATCGCCGGTCAAATGCCTGCGTGCGCTTCCTGTCCGGCGACCACCACCTCAAATCCGAGGTCGGCGATCATTTCGTAGTCCGCGGACGCCGCCTGGCCCTTTGTTGTCAGATAGTCGCTGACGAAAATCGAGTTCGCCGGGTACAGGCCGAATGCCTGCATGGATCGCAGGTTGACCTCACGGCCGCCGGCGATGCGGATTTCCGTTGACGGGTGCGCCAGCCGCAGCAGGCAGAGCACCTTGAGGCAGTACCGCGGGTTGAGGACGTGGACCGC
>JAEUIG010000456.1 GCA_016795125.1 Planctomycetaceae bacterium
GACCGCAGGCGGGAGTACGATCGCCTGCATGCCGCCGCGTGACGACAACTCCGGGCCTAAAGAGAGTTCGCTGGCGGAGCGCATCCGGCGCGAAGAGCTGCTGGATCAGTTCGAGAACGCCTGGCAAAACGGGCCGCGGCCCGATCTGCTGCAGTTCGTCGGCGAGCTGTCCCAGCCGCGACCGGTCGAACTGCAGAGAGAGCTGCTCAGACTCGATTGCGAATACCGCCGGCGCGCTGGAGAGCGCCCGCTGGCGTCGGACTATGCCGGGTTGTGGCCGGACGGCGCTGCCGAGATTGATGCCATTCTGTCGAAGGGCGCCCCGCAGGTCGCTCAACCGCACGCCGGTCAGCAGGGGACCGACGGGTCCGGACCGCAGCCAACGCGGCGGTGGGATTCCACCGAAATGATCGTCGGCACGCAGCTTGGTCCGAACGTGCTGCTGGAGAAACTGGGCCAGGGGGGCATGGGGGCCGTTTACAAGGCCCGGCATCAGCACCTGGACAAGCTGGTCGCGATCAAGATCCTGCCGGCGCAGTTCACGCAGCATCCGGAGTTCGTCTCCCGCTTCCGGCGGGAGATGCGCGCGGTCGGCAAGATCGATCATCCGCACATCGTGCGGGCGATGGATGCTGGCGAGATCAACGGCGTGCACTACCTGACGATGGAGTACGTTGACGGTCGCGACCTGTCTCAGGTGGTCCGGGAGAAAGGACCAATCTCCGTCACGAGCGCCTGCAAGGCGATCCGCCAGGCCGCGCTCGCCCTGGGGGCCGCGCACGAGGCGGGCCTGGTCCATCGCGACGTGAAGCCTTCCAACCTGCTGGTCAGCAAGTCCGGACAGATCAAGCTTCTCGATCTGGGTTTGGCGCGTCTGGGAGAAGATGCAGCAGCAGCGACCGAGGTGACCGCCGCCGGGCAGTCGTTCGGCACGCCGGATTACATGGCTCCCGAGCAGTGGGCCGATTCGCACTCCGCGGACGCCCGCGCCGATTTGTACGCCCTCGGCTGCACGCTGTTCTTTCTGTTGATCGGACGCGCCCCGTATGGCGACGACCAGCACCGGCACCCGCTGAACAAGATGTCGGGTCATTGCCGCGAGCCGATCCCGGACCTGAAAGCCGCGCGCGATGACGTGCCGGACGGTGTGGTCGCCATCTATCAGAAACTGATGGCGAAGAATCCGGACGACCGCTTTCAGTCGGCGACCGAGCTCGTCACTGCAATGTCGGCGTTTACGTCGGGCAAATCGCCGCCTGAGGCGCAGCCGCCACGCGGCGTCGATCGCGCGGCCGCGCTCCCGGCGGACCGGACATCCGTCCCCCAGGAGACCGACGTCGCCTTCCCGCCGCTCGACGACCAAGGCGCCTCCGCATCGCCGGCGCGCCGGTCCAGCGGTTCCAAACCATCGAATGCGACGAAGGTCGCGGTCATCACCCTGGCGGTGGTCGTGCTGGTGGGGGGCGGGCTGGTGCTTTCGTCGATCCTGCGGAGCCCGGTGACGGGACGAGCGGAACCAGCCATTGCCTCGGAAGCTGTCGTCGCCGCCACGGAGATCGCTGACGCGGCGCCGGTGAATCCAGAACCGCCGCCGGCGGAACCTGCACCTGTCGAAGCGGTGCTGGAACCCGCCGGCGAGCCGGTCGTCACTCCGTCCGGGTCGCCGCGCTGGCCGTTTGATCCGGCCGATGGCCAGACCTATGTCTGGAGTTCGCCGCAGAGTCTCGGTCCCAATGTGAATTCGGCACGTCACGAAATGGTGTGGGGACTGAGCGACGATGAGTGCACGATCTACTTTGCGCGGTCGCGGTTGTTCGCCAGCCAGCGCGCCAGCAGGACGGAGCCGTTCGGGAACGCCAGTCCCAACAACCTGGTTCGATTTCTGGATGCGAGCGGCACGATGACGCCGGACGGATTGGTGCTCGTCGGCTCGAAACTCAGTGATACCGGCGAAGAGACGCTGTGGATGTCGGCGCGTGCAAATATCGCCGACGCGTTCAGCGAGCCGGTGAAACTGCCGGCGCCGGTGAACGGAAAAGGCCCGACGCTGCACCCGGTCCTGTCGCCGGATGGGTTGACGCTGCTGGCCTGCTCGTCGCGGCCGGGGAGCGAGTCCGGGGACGTGTGGATGTTCACGCGCACCTCGCGCGAGGCACCGTTCCGCACCTTCAAGCGGCTGTTTGAACCGGTCAATACTTCGGATTGGGACATGCCCGCCGCGATCACGAATGATCGCAAGTTCCTGATCGCGTCCATTCAGCGCAGCGAAGCGGGACGCCTGACACGCGTGTATCGCTTTTTCACGCGCGAGAGCGCCAACGTGCCGTTCGGTCCGGGTCAGGCCGTGGACTTGCCGCTGGGAGTCGCGGCGGACCTGGACTCCAACGGCGGCTATCGGGTGTCGGCCGATGGGTTGAGCCTGTATTTCAGCTCGGAAGTGCTCGGCGGCGGTCAGCAGACCGACCTGTACGTCTGCCGGCGGGTGCAGGCAGCGGAGGCGTCTGTCGGGGCTGCAGCGGAGCGGAGTTTCGTCGAATAGCCTGCGACGAGGCCGGTGGAGGAGGAGTGCGTGACGAACTCGATCAGGAGTCCGTCGTCTGCTGCGCCAGTTCCAGCGACCAGATTTCGCGGATGAGACCGAGCTTGCGTTCGACACTGCGGAGCGAGAGTTGCAGCTCCGTGGCGATCTCTTCGTTCGCGTAGCCTTCGAGCCGCAACCGGGCGATTCCGCGCATCGTCTCGTCGGGGAGGCGTGACAACAGACGCGAGTATTCCTCATCCATCGACGCGACCATTTCCGGCGTCGGTGCGTCTGAGACGAACTGCTCGAAGGTTCCCGGAGCATCGCCGCCGCGGTTCATCACGATGGAATCACCGCGGACGGTTCCGGCGCCCCGCTTCTGACTGGTCTGCCGCCGAATCTGGTCGACGGCCTTCCGGCCGGCGATCGCGACGAGGACCTGCCACAGGTCGTCGCGCTGCTCCAGCCGCTCAAACCGTCCGGCCGCCGCACCGAAACAGAGGCTCTTGAAGGCGGAGAGGGCGACGTCTTCCTCATCGGCCGTTCGTCGCGACGCGCCCCCCAGCTTGCGGTTCGCGACATGCACGAGCTGCTGAAAGTATCGCTGCCAGATCTGCTGGATGGCGTCGTTTTGACCCTGCTTGAGTCCGTCGAGCCAGAAGGTGACGGATCGATCAAACTCATCGCTCATGATGGAGGCCTGCTACCGGTCAACGGGAATGCTCGTCCGCATATCCTACGTGGCGACTTCAGCCGCCGACACCCGCCGCCAACGAAAACAGGGGGCTTTCGCCCCCTGTGGTGACCGTCCGTCGTCGGTTCCAGTTAGCGACGCGAGCGGATGGACAGAGACATTCCGTTCGGCGCGGTGAAGCTGGCACGGGGCTGGACGGGCGGGCGACCAGAGATCGTCGGCTGCCGGAGCATGCTGCCTTGCGGGCCGAGCGCCTGGGGAAGCGAGTTCGAGCAGCCCGGCGTGGGAGCGGACCCACAGGATGACGGCCCGTTGGGCCGCACCGTCGTCGGGA
>JAEUIG010000463.1 GCA_016795125.1 Planctomycetaceae bacterium
TTCGCTTTCAGCTCCGGTCCGTCCATCTGCAGGGCCAGCGCCTGCCGGTTCGAAAGCGCCAGCATGCTGTTCCGCGCCAGCGAATCAATCGGCTTCGAACGGCCTTCGGCCACGACCGGCAGCTTGCTGAACGCCGTGAGATCAAATCCGCCGTCGCCGGCCGACGGCATCCGCGCCTTGCTCAGCAGGTATCCGCCGAAGATTGCCACCGTGAGGCACGGCGCGAGGATTCCCCAGAGCTTGCCTTTCGACGTTGTGACGGCTGCGGAGGATACGGGAATCTCCGCCGGCGCCGTCTCCACCGGACGCCGGCGCGGGATCGCTGAAGCCATTGTTCCGCCGGCCCCGCCGTCGATCAACGTATCGCTTTCTCGTTCGCGCCGCTGCAGAAACCTCAGCAGCGTCAGCCCGAACTGCCCGAACATCCCCACGAACACGATCATGCACGCGACGTACGGGATCATCCAGCCCGTGTTCTTCACCACCTGCAGCGAGGTCCATTCCCTCGTCGAGCCGGGGATGGAGCCTCGCGGATGGTAGCTGCTCTGGTAGAACGTCTCGCCTGCGTACCGCAGCGGATTGTTCATCCAGACGCGGACATTGCCGCGTTCGATGCCACGCTGCGAATCGACCAGCTTGATGAACGACGAGTAATCGCGCGGCGTATCCGTACCGATGTAGTCCTCCTTGCGGATGTCGTCCAGCGTGATGACGTACGGCCTGTAGGACCGCTTGAAGCGCAGCGAGACTTCGTATTCCTGTCCACCGACATCGATCGTCTGCCGGTTCTCGCCGAGGTTGAACAGGTCCAGTTCCGCGCTGACCAGGTACGTGCCCAGATCGGCCTGCGTTGTCTTGTCGAGGAACTGCACGTAGGCCGCCGGCATGTCGACTCCGCCGCCGGTGTCCGTGCCGACTGAGACTCGCGCCGGCACCGCGACTCCCTGCGTGCCGACCCCCTTGGTCGCCGGGTTCGGCGCGTCGCCCGCCCGCGACGGCGGCACGACGGACGCGCTCTTGTAAAACTCGACCACGCGCACGTCGACTGGCAGCGACGGGTGGGACAGCGTCTCGTCCTTCACCAGTCGATCCGCCGCGACGACCGTATGCTGTTCCTGTTTGCCGTCTTTCTTGATCAGTGCCAGCTCATAAGTGCGGATGTCTTCGACGAAGTTGCTCGAGCCGCCTTCCTCGATGCGCATCTGCGCTTCCTCGGCCTGCACGCCGACGAGCACCTCGCTGACCATCATCAGCCCGATGCCGGCGTGGATGAGCACGATCCCAGCCCGCTTGCGAAACACCAGCACGCAGCCGGCCAGCAGCACCAGCCCGGCCGCCGTCCCTTTCAGGAGCTGGTACAGAATCCGCATGTAAGCATCGTCGAGGCGCGAGTCCGCGTTCAGAATCGTCCAGACAAACGTGACCAGCAGCGTGGCGGCGGTCACTCCCAGGATCCACTTCAGCCCGCTCTGTCCCGGCCCGGTCGTGAACAGTCCATAGACCGCTCCGGCCGTCAACACCAGCAGGCCCACTTGCAGCAGCGACCACAGCGAACTCCATTCGATCAGCGCATCGGACTGGAACCCTGCCGAGTTCGAGCCGCTCATGACGACCAGCCAGGTAATCAGCGCGCCGAAGGCCAGCACGCCCAGTCCGCTCCACAGCCTGCGGCCCGAGGCCTGCACCTTGAACCGCACCGTATGCGCGGCGAACAGGTTGAGCATCATCACCGCGCCGATCAGCCACCCCTTCGGAAACGGGAATCCCACCCAGGGGCCCAGGTCCGGGGCGTTCGGGAAGAATGACTTCGGCAGGAACAATTGCAGGTCGATCCAGACGAACAACGCCTTGGGGTTGATCCACGGGAACCCGGCCTGAAACAGATCCGCCGGAGCGACCCGGAAGTAGACGTTGATCACTTCCCAGATGTCGGCGTTCACCTGCGCCAGCGTGCCCGCAAGGACGATCATGATCGACAGCGCGAACAGCACGACCGTCAGCTTCATCGAAGCCACCGGCTTCAGCACGGTGCAGAGCGCCTGCCACGCCTGCGATTGCGGCGCAGTTCCGGCATCGTCCTTCGCAGCCTTCTGCTGCATCGCATTCGCTGACTTGGGATCAAGCGTCGTCGACATCCTTCCCCCTCTCCCCCGAAAAAAGCTCTGATGGCAATTTCACGCGTCAATCGGGGGAGAGGGCCGGGGTGAGGGGCCCGATGCAGCCGTGTTCGCGCGTTTTCAGGCACGGCGCCGAAGTCTGCCCCCTGACCCCTGTCCTCTGTTCCCCGACCCCTGTCCTACGGAAACTGCACCGATTCCACGAACGCCTGATACCGCGCGCGTTCCTGCTCCACCAGCGCCGACGGCCCCATCATCTTGAAGAACCACGACGCTCCGCCGCGCGGCACGATGACTCCCACAATCGCCTTGTCAGCGCCGATCAGTTCCACGCGCGTTGCCGCGACTCCTCCCACCATCATCGATTCCGGTCCCGGTTCGGTCGTTCCCTCCGGCGCCGGTCCGACCTGGCCTCGCCAACGGTCGAGATTCGCCGCCATTGATCCGCCGGACTGGCTCACGCTGATCTCCAGTTTCTGATCCCCCGCAGTGACGGTCCAGAGAGCTGTCTGAAACTGACGCGGCGGCTCCGACGTCCACTCCGCCGGAGCGGTGAATCCCGGCGCGCCGCTGTCCGCCGCCGTCGAAGCCGGCGGCTGCATCGGCGGCGCCGACGTGGCCCCTCCCTGGCCCGCGCGCGGCACGATCGCCGCAAGCATCGTCATGGCCGTCCCCGCCGGATCCTTGCCGCTGAGCTGCACGAGCACAATTCGTCC
>JAEUIG010000488.1 GCA_016795125.1 Planctomycetaceae bacterium
GCATCCCGGCGTGGCCAGGCATCCAGCAATGCCGCCAGGAGGCTCGAAAAAATCGGGGCGACAGGATTCGAACCTGCGACTTCCAGCTCCCAAAGCTGGCGCTCTAGCCAGGCTGAGCTACGCCCCGTGAATGTCAGAGTCTACGGGCACACGGCCGCGGCGGTCAATTCGGAGGCGTACGTCATCCATCCGGCGAGTCGACGAGCGTCTGCAGACGTGCGGCCAAATCTGGCGGGAGCCGCGACGTCCATCCGGCGTCAATCAATCCGACATCGAGCATATCACGAACGTGGGTGCGATCTTTGTCACGAAACGACGTCAGCTTCATCCGCACGAGTGCATCCAGCGTCAGGACACGGTAATCAGTGGCCGGTTCGGAATCCTGAATCCCGGGAGCCGGCTGCGTGTACTCGTTGCGGACTTTTTCTTCTGTAAAGATCACATGGACGGCATCGCGAAACTTCCCTTCCGACCCGTCGAGAAACATGTGAATGCCGGCGGAATGCCGATAAGGAAAGCCGGCCGGCTCGAGTGCTGCCGTGGCGGCCGCCAGATCCTCGCGCCGCAGGAGAATGTCGATGTCCTGCGTGAATCGCACCGCCGCCTCGTCCACGCGCGACACCCAGCTGGCGACCGCATTGTCGCCTGTCACTGCGTAAGGCACACCCGCCTCCGCGAGTGCGCGCGTTGCCCGCAGCAGTCGCTCACGCTGCTTCTCGACAGCCATGAAGACCCTGTCGATATTAAACGGACCGAGTGCTTTGACCGCCATCCAAGCCTCCTCCGTCTATTATGACGGCAACAGCAGTGCGCGACGAGGAGAATCTGGAGGTTCTGTTCACGCCGTCCCCGCCAGCCGTTCCCAGCACCCGCGGTAGATCGGCAGTCCGTCCTTCCGCTTGCGGCGTTCGAAGCTCGTGCGATAGTCGAGATCGTGGGCCGGCGGCGTCTCCACCGGCGTTGGCAGCGTCCGGAACCCCGGGTGATTGTTCATCAGCGACGAGATCACCCCGAAGTATTCTTCGACGTCGGTCCAGGAATGCAGCAGCCCGCCGGGCTGCAGCAACCGGGCGCTCTCGTCGGCGAAGTGATCGGAGAAAACGCGGCGGCGACGGTGCTTCCGCTTCCACCACGGGTCGGGAAAGTAGACGTGAATCGCCGCCACGGATTGAGGCTGGATGTAGTTGCGGAACACGACATGGACGTCCGCTCCCAGGACGCGGACGTTGTCGAGCGAACGCTTCTGCAGTCGCCGCGCAGCCCTGCGCCCTTCCCGGTAATCGACCTCGATGCCCAGGTAGTTGCGATCGTGGTGGGCGGTGCCGGCCGAAACCAGATGCATGCCCCGGCCCGACCCTACGTCGATTTCCACCGGGTTGTCGTTGCCAAAGATGTCGCTCCAGACAAACGACTGCACTCCGGTCGCGTCAAAGTCGTGCAGGGTCTGGAAGTACGGCAGCAAGTCCGTCGGCGGCAGCGGTCGCGTCATGATGTCCAGGCACGAATCTCTTCTGCCGCAGTTTCGCATCGGCCCCGGAGCGCGGGCAGTCATCGCACGGGTCGCCCCGCATCATGGGCCAAATCCCGCGTGGAGACCAGTCACCGCGGGCGAGAGGCACCGGCATCAGGAAACGAAGCGACTGTTTCCATCGGCGACGGTTGAAGCGTCGGACTGCCAGCGCAACAAAAAAGGCGTTTCGAGTGCGAACTCGAAACGCCAGGATGCCATATCGACAAGTGCGGGCCAACGCCTGTCAACTTGGCACACCTCAAGTAAATGCACTTGCTGTGCCATCGACACACATTTCGCAAGTCCGCATTTCCCCTCGGAAATCGACACACTCAGCCCGGCAGTGTTCGATTTTGCGGCGCGCTGATGCAATTCGCATCAAGCACGGCGCTGCATTGAAAGCTGCGCGACCACGAATATCTGGACAATTGAACCGTACGTGCAGCGACCCTATCATGACTCCTCACCGTTCTGCAGCAACACGGTTCGTACGCGCTCCCATCGGGACTGTTTGACGTGATCCATCGCGTGTTCATCGACTGGACGCGGCCCCTGTTGCCCGCCGTCGTCCAGTCCCTTATCGAAGGTCATGCTCTTCCGATCGACCTCAGCCGCACCATTGTTGTCGTCGCCGGCAAGCGGGCCGGGCGCCGCTTCCGCGAACTCCTGACTGAGCAAACGGGAGGCCGCCATACCCCGCCCAGGATAGTCACGGTCGGCGATCTGCCCGAACTCCTCTACGAGCCGCAATTCCCCTTCGCCAGCGACCTCGACCAGCGGCTGGCCTGGATCACGGCCATCCGGTCGTTCGATGCGACACGGCTGGACCCCGTTATCCGACGCCTGCCCGACGGCGAGGACACCGACGGCTGGTTCGCCCTCGCCGAACTGCTGTGGCGGCAGCACCGCGAACTGCTTGCCGACGGACTGCGGTTCTCCGACGTGCTGCACCGCGCCGACGCCGTCGAGGCGTTCGGTGAGCATGCACGCTGGGAAACGCTGGCCGCCATCCAGGACGCCTACCTGCGGACCCTCGACGAACTCGGCCTGTGGGACCTGCAGACGGCCCGCCAGGTCGCGCTCGAGCGTCACGAGTTCCGGGCGTCCGGTCCCATCGTTCTCGTCGGCATGAGCGATCTGACCCGCATCCAGCGGGCGATGCTCGAACAGCTCTCCGAACCGGTCACGGCCTGCATCCACGCGCCGGAGTCGCTGGCCAACGCCTTCGACGACCACGGGTGCGTGATCCCCGAACGCTGGGAGGCGATGCCCATTCCCCTGCGCGACGACCAGCTCGTGGTCGCCGACGGTCCGGCTGATGCCGGCGGATGCGTGGCGGGGACCATTGCCCGGCTCAGCGGACGCTTCCGGTACGACGAAATCAGCATCGGACTGGCCGATGAATCCGCTGCGCCGTTCGTCGTGCGCCGGCTCCACGAATGCGGCGTCTCCGCCCGCCGGTCCGTCGGACCTCTGGTGACGCGCACGCCCCCCGTCCAGCTCCTGTCCGCTCTCGCCGACTACCTCGACGACGACTCCACCGCCACGTTCACCGCACTCGTCCGCCACTGCGACATCGGCGACTGGTTGACGACCCGCGAGGTCCGTGCCGGCTGGCTGCCAAAGCTGGACCTGTTTGTGCAGGAGCGCGCCCCGCGGCGCATTCGCGACTGGTCGAGCCATCCGGACGCCGTCCTGTGGCGCCCTGTCTGTGACGCGGTCGACGCACTCGTCGCGCCGCTGAAAGGCCGGCCCCGGCCGCTGCACGAATGGGCGGCGATCCTCGTTCAGACGCTGCGGACCGTCTACGAACAGGCGCAATTCGATCCGGAGCAGCCGGATTCACAACTGATCTTCAGCAGTTTTGACCAATTGCAGACCGCGCTCGACGAGCTGGAAAAAGTTCCTGCGACATTGGCGCTGCGGACTTCGGCCGCCACGGCGATTCGCCTGGTCCTGCGGCTCCTCGCGGGAGCGACCGCTCCCCCGCCGCGTGCGGAGGACGCCATTGAAGTGATGGGCTGGCTCGACATCGCCCACGACGACGCGCCCGCGACGATCGTCGTCGGACTGAATGAAGGGCTGATTCCGCAGTCGATGAATGCCGATCCGTTTCTCCCCGACCGGCTGCGCTCGGCTCTCGGCGTCACCGACAACCTGCGGCGTTATGCCCGTGATGCGCACGCCTTGCTCACACTGCTGCATTCCTGTGAGCACAGCGTGTTGATCGCGGCGAGGCGAGATTCTCGCGGCGACCCGCTCGCCCCCAGCCGCCTGCTGTTCACCGGCGATGCGCTCGATACCGCACGCCGCCTGCGCGGGTTCTATCGATCCCTGCCGACGTCTCCTGCCGTCGATCCGCCTCCGGCGGCGCACAGCGAGCGGTTCGCCTTCACCGTGCCGCGCCCCCCGGCCGAAGTCCCGCCGCCGACGGTCCTCGCGGTCACTGCATTCCGGGACTACCTGGCCTCGCCATACCGTTTCTACCTCAAGCACGTGCTCAGGCTCCGCAACGTCGACGACGCCGTTGATGAGCTCTCGGCCGCCGCGTTCGGCAACCTGGCCCACTTAGTCCTCGGCCGGTTCGGCGTTTCGGACATCAAGGACTCGCTGGATGACCGCGAGATTTTCGCGTTCCTGTCGTCCACGCTGGACCATGTCGCCCGCGAAGCGTACGGCGAACAGCCGATGATGGCCGTCGAGATCCAGATCGAGCAGGCCCGCACGCGGCTCCGGGCCTTCGCCGAATGGCAGGCTGGCTGGGCACGCGGCGGCTGGCGGATCGCGTTCACCGAAGCACCCGACGAACAGGAGGGCGTCCTGCTGACGCTGCCCGATGAACTGACGGTCAACGTCCGGGGGCGGATCGATCGCATCGACCGTCACGCCGACGGCCGCTGGATCATCTTCGATTACAAGACGGGGGAAGGCAGCAAGTCGATCGAAGACGCGCACCGCGACGATGGCGAGTGGATCGACCTGCAGTTGCCGCTGTACCGCCACCTCGCGCGATCTCTCGGCGTGAGCGGCAGAGTCCAGCTCGGATACGTGCGGCTGCCGCGTGATGCCAGCCGCGTTGGCGAAGAACTCGCGACGTGGACGGATGATGACCTCGCCTCGGCCGACGAAGCGATCCGGCAGGTGGTCCTCGGCATCCGCGAAAGCCGCTACTGGGAAGTGCTGGAGTCTGAGCCGGGGGTGCTCGGCGAGTACGGACCGATCTGCCAGGACGGCGTGATGAACCGGGAGGTCGTTGTCTGATGGCGCAGAAACCAGCGACGCCCCCGCCCCGGCTCGTCATCCGCGCGTCGGCCGGCACCGGCAAGACGTACCAGCTTTCAACGCGGTACATCGCGCAGCTCCCGGCCGCCGCGCCCGATCGCATTCTCGCCACGACCTTCACCCGCAAGGCGGCCGGCGAAATCCTGGAACGCATCCTGCTGCGCCTGGCCGATGCGGCGCTCGACGATTTGCCGCGTGCCCTGCTTGCGAAGTCCCTGGGGCGCAACCTCTCGCGCCCGCAGTGCCTCGACATGCTCGGGATGCTCGTCGGCAACCTGCACCGGGTGCGGGTCTCCACGCTCGACAGCTTTTTCTCCCGCGTCGCCGGTTCGTTCGCGCTGGAACTGGGCCTGCCGGCCGGCTGGCGGATGCTCGACCAGATCGAGGATGAAGAACTCCGCAGTCGCGCCATCGAAGCCGTCCTGCAGCAGGGGGAACGCCGGGACCTGCTGCAGCTCATGCACCTGCTGTCGAAGGGGGAATCGACGCAGAGCGTGACCGGCCTCGTGCGAGACACGGTCAAGGATCTGTACGCGGTGTTCCAGGAAACGAGCGCCGAAGCATGGCGTTCGATCGACGGTCCGGCTCCGCTCAGCCAGGAGGATCTTGAGCAGGCGATCGACGACCTCCGCAACGCGCCGCTCCCGCTCGCAAGCTGGACCACGCCGCGCGAAAAAGAGCTGGCGGCACTCGCGGACGGCGATTGGGAAGAATTCATCGCCAAGGGCATCGCGAACAAAGTCCTCGATGACAGCGCGGACTACAACCGCCGCCCCATTCCCGACGACTTGCGGAACATCTACCGGCGGCTGCTGAACCATGCAAAAGCCATCGAATGCCGCGTCATGTCCGGACAGCTGGCGGCCGCGCACGATCTGCTCACGCGCTTCGATGCCGCCTACCGGCAGCTGAAGCATGAAGCCGGCGGCCTTACGTTCGACGACGTGTCGCGGCGGCTGGCGGCCGAGTTCTCCCAGCACAACCCGGCGGGACTCGCCTTCCGGCTGGATGCGCAACTCGATCACCTCCTGCTCGACGAGTTTCAGGACACGTCGCTCGTGCAGTGGACGGTCCTCGAACCGCTGGCGAAGGGCGTGGCCGACGGCGACGGCTCCACGTTTTTCTGCGTCGGCGACGTGAAGCAGGCCATCTACGGCTGGCGCGGCGGAGTCGCCGAGATCTTCGACACCGTAACTCAGAGGCTGACCGGCCTGGCCGAGCAGCAGCTGAACGTCAGCTATCGCTCCTCAAAGCCGGTCATCGACACGGTGAATGCGGTGTTTGCACCGCGGCCGACGTTCGACCTCCTGCCAGACCACGAGCCGTGCTTCCTCGAATGGGTCAACGGCTTTCCCGAGCATTCGACGACGAAGGTCGAGGAACCGGGATACGCCTGCCTCATGGCGGGACCGGCCGGCAAGGGCAAGCAGGAATCCGACGCCGCCGCGTTCGCAGCGGCGGCAGAGTTCCTGAAGGAGCTGTTCCCCAGGCTTCCCCCGCATTTGACCGTGGGCGTGCTGGCACGGACCAACAAGGCCGTCGGGGCGCTGGTCCATGAGTTGCGCGAGCGCGATTTGCCCGCCAGCGAGGAAGGGGGCAACCCGCTGAACGATTCGGCCGCCGTGCAGATCATTCTGTCTGCGACGCAGCTCGCCGATCATCCCGGCGACTCGATCGCGCTGTTTCACGTGAAACACTCCCGGCTGGGCCCGGCGCTCGACCTGCCCCGTGAAGCGACCCCCGATCAGGCGGCTGCGGCCGCCGAACACATCCGCCGCGCGCTGCAGACCCGCGGCTACGGACCCGTCGTCGCCGACTGGGCCGAAATCCTCGCGCCAGACTGCGACAACCGCGAACTCGACCGGCTGCGCCAGCTCACCACCCTGGCCGACGAGTACGAGCGCATCGCGACGCTCCGGTCTTCAGAGTTCGTCCGCTATGTCGAGCTGCGGCTGGTCGAAGACCCGCGCACCGCACGCATCCGCGTGATGACGGTGCACAAGGCGAAGGGGCTGGAGTTCGACGTCGTCGTTCTGCCGCAGCTCGACGAACAACTGGTCAAGACTCCGAAGTTCGTGGCCTCCCGCGAAAACGGCGCCGAGGCGGCCGTCCGGGTCTGCCGGTATCGCAGCAAGTCGGCCCAACGGCTGTTCCCGCCGGAGATTCGCGACGCCTTCCGGCAGACGTCCGATCGTTCGCTGCGTGAGTCGCTGTGCGTGTTCTACGTCGCGCTGACGCGCGCCGCGCGGGCGTTGTACATGTTCGTGCCGCCGTCGGCCCGGCCGACCAAGACGTATGCCGGCCTGCTGCGCCAGGCGCTCGCTCCCGGCAAGCCGTGTCTTCCGCATGCGGTCCTCTACGAATGCGGCGACCCGGACTGGCACCAGCATGTGCCGCGCCACCTCGACGAGGCGGCGCTCGAGACACCGTCGCTGCCGGCGGCGGACCTCCCCCGTCCGGCCGGAGGGCCACGGGTGCGAGGCCGCGAGACACGCGCGCCATCGCAGCTTAAGTCACGGCGGCAGCTCTCCATTCGCGACCTGCTCCCCGCCGTCGACGGCAGCGCGCTCGACCGTGGCCGCCTGCTGCACGCGTGGTTTGAAAAGCTGCAATGGATCGACGACGCAACTCCGCCCGACGATGCACTGCACCAGGCCGCCACAAACCTCGGCAGCGATACGAAACTCACCGCCGCGTGCATCGCCGAGTTCCGCGACATGCTGGCCGCCGACGGCATCCGCGAGGTCCTCTGCCGTGCGCCCTACCTGGAGAGCGCAGGCGAACTGTTCGCCTCCGGCGAATGCCGGGGGGACGAGATTGAACTGCGCGTCGAAACCGAGCGGCGGTTCGATGTGATTCTCGACGGCGCGCTGGTTTCCGGCAGCATCGACCGGCTCGTGCTGTTTCTGCAGCGCGGACAGGTCGTCGCGGCAGAGGTGCTGGATTTCAAGAGCGACGCGGTCTTCGGCGACACGAACGCGAGGATCGCGCAGCTGGTCGACCAGTATTCCGGCCAGCTCGACTGCTACGCCCGCGCCGTCGCTCAAATCTACCAGCTCCCCCGCGACGCCGTTTCGACGAGGCTCGTGCTGCTCGCCACGCGCCAGGCGGTGGAGTGCCGAGTGAGGTAACAGGAAACCTGCAACTCGAATTCCAGATTGTGGCTGCGGTGTCAACGATTCGGGCAACCTCGAAATGCTTCAATGAAGCGAAAGGCAATCAGGTACACGAGCCTTTGTCGGAAGCGAGGGAGTGAACCACAAAGACACGAAGGACACCAAGAGTTGCCCGTGATCAGCTTTTGCTTGCCTTTGTGCTCTTTGTGCCTTTGTGGTTATTCAAAGCTTCGTCCTGCGGTTGTGATGAACTACGTCCCGGTCGGCAACGAGTGCGCGATCTGCACGATGTGATCGACGAGCAGGTCGATGTCCGCCGCCGTTGTCCGATGATTAATGATGCACGCGCGGAGCCAGAAGGCGCCATTGATCAGCGTGCTGGTGAGGAACGCGGTCCCGCCCAGCTGCACGGTTTCCAGCAACTGCTGATTGACGTGGTTCAGCGCGACGGCGTCGTCTTTCAGTTCCGGCGGCGCGTACCGGAAGCAGACGATGCTCAGGCCCGGTTCCAGCGCCAGTTCCAGTGACGCGGATTGCCGCACCCGGCCGGCCAGTTGTTCCGCCAGCGTCAGGTCCCGTTCAATCTGTTCCCGGTAGCCGTCGCGCCCGAAATACTTGAGGCACATCCACGCCTTGAGCGCGCGAAACCCCCGCGTCTGCTGCATGCCGTACTCGCTGAACCACGGCAGCCCCATCACTCCCGCGGAGTTCCCTTCCGTGCGGATATACGGCGGCACCAGGCTGAACGCGTCGCGCATGGCGGCGCCGTCTTTCACCAGCGCGAGGCCTGCCTCGACCGGCACCGACATCCACTTGTGCAGGTCGAGCGCGAGACTGTCGGCATCGCGCAGCGCGGCAAGCTGGTCGCGATACCGGTCCGAGAGGATCGCCGGCCCGCCGTACGCCGCGTCGACGTGGAACCAGACGCCGTGATGCGCACAGATGTCACGAATCCCGCGCAGCGGGTCGATCGCCCCGGTGCCGGCCGTTCCTGCACTGGCGGCAACGACCACGGGGAGATGGCCGTATTGTCGATCCTGCTGAATGACCCGATCCAGCTCGTCGATGCGCATCCTGAGCCGATCGTCGACGGGAATCTGCCGGATGTTGTCGCTGCCAAAGCCCAGCAGTTCCAGAGCCTTGCGCAGGCAACTGTGCCCTTCCGCAGACACGTAGGCAACGGCGTGCTGCGAAACTTCCTGCATTCCCAGTTGACGAACGCCCGGCAGCTTCACATGCCGTGCCACCGCGAGTCCGGTCAGGCTCGCCATCGAACTTCCGCTGACCAGCAGCCCCATGCTGCCCGCAGCGGGAAAGCCGATCAGCTCTTTCATCCACCTCACCACCTGGTGTTCAACATACACGGCCGCATGATTGCCACCCGCCACGCTGGGATTCATGGCGGCGGCCAGCATCTCGGCAAACACGCCGATGATCGCCGGCGGCGAATTCACCCAGCCAAAAAACCGCGGGTGCCCGTTGCCGAAGGGGTGCGACAGTACATCGTCCACAAACTCCTCAAGCAGCGAATCGGTGTCCTGCCCCGATTCCGGCAACGGTCGCTCTGCGAAGCGCGCAATCAGATCCTCGGGACACGGCCGAAACACCGGCCGCTCGGGCAGTCCGCCGACGTAGTCGGCGATCATGTCGACGACCCGATACCCGACCCGCCGGATCTCCTCATCGGTCCAGACCCATTTCGAGCGATCGTGCATGGGGTGAGCGTCCAGCGGAGAGTGCAGACTTGAGAGACGAGAGAGCCGTGTCGCTCGCGCGGTCACGGTTGATGGCAGCGGCGCACTGCCCCGGAGGGGCAACGGATTGTAGCCACGGGTGGAGCTCGGTTCGCCGTCAGGCGAGCCGAGCGGAACCCATGGAAAGCTGTCACGGATAGGTGCCCGCCCCGGCAGGGGCGGCGGTCGACACCTAATCGAACACGTATCGTTCGTCGAACTCAATCTCATGCGCGCGGGGCAACCGCAGCAGCTCCGACTTGAAATCGACTTTCCGATGATGTTCCGCCTGTTCCGCGATGTATGCCTTCACTGCGTCCTCCTGCGACTTGCTGACCGAGAACACTGCATATCCGGCCTGCCATGCGAATGTCTGGAGCGTCGGGAAGTTCGCATGAATCCATGCGCTGGATTTCGCTTTGACGTCACGAATCAGATTTGAGATGGCATCGTCGGTCCGCGACCGCAGGTAGAGATGCAGGTGGTCCTCCGCGCCGCCGATGGCATAGAGCGTGCCTTTTCCGGTGCGAATAATGCCGCCGATGTACGCGTGCAAACGCTCGGCAACGTCGCTCGTCAGCCAGGGGCGACGCTGCTTCGTGCTGAAGACGACGTGGAGCAGGACCTGCGAGTACGTCCCCGGCATGAGCACGGCCCTTGGATAAATCGTGAATGACCGTCGCCCCTGCCGGGGCGAGGCGCCACATTTGATCATGGTCCACGGGTTCCGCGACGCGTGACTACGTCACGCATCGCTCCACCCGTGGCTACAGACCGTTGCCCCTCCGGGGCAAATGTCCCCTCACGCAATCAGTTCGCTGACCACCTTCCCGTGCACGTCGGTGAGGCGGTAGTCGCGGCCCTGAAAGCGGAACGTGAGACGTTCGTGGTCGAAGCCGAGGAGGTGCAGGATCGTCGCCTGCAGGTCGTGGACGTGGACCGGATTCTCGGCGATGCGGAAGCCGAGTTCGTCGGAC
>JAEUIG010000511.1 GCA_016795125.1 Planctomycetaceae bacterium
CAGCGAGCGGACCAGGGCATACTTGTCGGCCTGCCGGGCCAGCAGCGGCAGATGTTCGGAGATCTCGATGCCCGACACGTTCGTCGCAATGGGACGGAACTCGCCGCGGTACTCGCTGGGCGCCTGCGGCTTGAGGTCGAACGTCTCCATATGGCTTGGGCCGCCCCACAGCCAGAGCAGGATCATCGACTTGCCGGAGCCCGCGAGTGCATCCGCGGCGGTTGCGCGATACAGGTCGGGCAGTCCGAGCGCGGACAATCCCAGCAGGCCGGTGCGGACCAGCTCGCGACGATTCAGCGTTCCCGGACAGTGGCGCATCACGGCATTTCCATCGGTTGCCGCCCCTCAGGTGCATCAGTATAGCCGAATGCGTCCAGGATTGGATGTTTCTCCCGATAGCCCCACGCCCCGCGTGCGCTCTACCGTTTCAAGTCGGCGATGGCAACGACGGTCCCGTGCACGGCATTCACCGCCATTCACAAGTCCACCAGGCACCCCGGCCATGTCAAACTTTGCGGTTTCCGTTCAGTTGGCGGATTGCGGAATCGGACGGTTTTCGGCCGATTCGACCGGACGACAGGTTGAGTGCAAATATGAAGTCGATGCAGTGCCGAATTGAAGAGGCAGGCTGGACAAGGCCACGTTGCCACGCCACCATTTCATGCATGCCCCCCAGTAGGAATCATAAATGACAACGAAGTCAACCGCCGCCATCTCCCGCCGACTGTGGCTGCAACAGGGCGCCGCTGCCGCCGTCGCCGCCGTTTCCGCCGGACTGCTCCCCGCCTCGCTGCTGGCCGACACGAAAATCGCCGCCCGGATTGCGGAAGCCGATGGATCGCATGCCCTCGTCCCGGTCCTCAAGCTCGCCGCCAAAAGCCTCGAATTGCTGGAACAGGTCAAGGATTACGAAGCTGTCGTCATCAAGAAGGAAATGGTCGGCGACACGCTGCTGACCTCGCAGATGCAGATCAAGCTGCGCGAAGAACCCAAGGACGTCTACCTGAAGTTCATTGATCCGCACGCCGGCCGTGAAGTCCTGTTCTCGCCGAACAAGCGCAACGGCATGATGCTCGTCCACGAGACCGGCATCGCGTCGCTCGTCGGAGCGCTCGAGATTGACCCGACCGGCGACATCGCCAAGCGGGAAAACCGCTACCCGATCACCAAGATCGGCCTGCGGAACCTGCTGACGATCCTCATGGAACGCTGGCTGACCGAGACCAAGCTGACGGGCGTGGACGTCAAGTTCTACCCGGAAGCGAAGATCGGCATGCAGAGCTGCAAGGTCGTGCACATCACCTACGCCGAACAGCGGCCGGAAGTCCGGTACCAGTCGTCGCGGCTGTACATCGACAACACGACCCAGCTCCCCGTGCGGCTGCAGAACTGGGAGTTCGCCAAGCCGGAACCGGTGCTCGTCGAGGACTACTACTACTCGAACTTCAAGGCGAACGTCGGCCTGAAAGACGCCGACTTCGATCCTGAGAACTCGAAGTACAACTTCTAAGCGTCGTCAAACGTTCACAGCCCGGCTGCTTCGAGCAGCCGGGCTGTTTTCGTTGGGCAAAGGGATCGGGGACTGGGGAATTGGGAACAGTCGCTCTCCGCTATTCCCAATTCCCTGTTCCCCAGTCCCTATTCCGCCACGCTGGTGAACTGCGCGACCGCGTAGACCGTCGCCGCGCACTGAATCGTCTCCAGCAATTGCTCGTCGCGGACTCCCATCTGGCGGGCGCTTTCGACATGTCCGCTCGTGCACGGCTTGCACGCGTTGATGTCGCTCACGGCCGTGTTCAGCAATTCCACGGTCTTCTCGTCGAGCGACGTGGAGCCGAAAGTGTGCGCCCGCAGTCCGACTCCCATCCCTTCAAACAGCGCGCTGCCGGACAGGTCGCGGAACTTGAAAAACGTATTGTACATGTAGTTCGTCGAAGCGACGGCCACGATCTCGTGCACCTGTGTTTCCGTCCAGCCGGTCGCCCGGCAGCGCTCGGCGAACACGTCGATCCACGGCTTGCTCTTGGCATGGCACGCGACGGCCAGCGCGATCGCCGCCCTGGTTTTGGCGTCGATCGCCCCGTCGCCGAACACGAACCGCTTCAGGTTCATATACGCGTCGCGCAGAAACGGCTCGACCCGTCCCATGCTGAAGAACACCGCCGGCACCTCGGACGTCCCCAGCATCTCCTGGATGCGGCCATACGTCTGCTGCACCTTCTCAGGCGCGTCCGCGGGAGACAGCGGAGGAACCAATGACATGGAGACACCTGAGGAGTATCACCGCGGAGTGCGCGGAGGACGCAGAGGATTACACCGAGACCTGACGGTCGAAAGCTGTCAGCTTGCAGATTCGCGAGTGCAGCGAAGCATTGCGATCGAATCGCCAGAGATTCTGCTGTGAACATAGCAAGCCCGGGAATTTGGCGCGCTCCCTGTTTCTCCGAATGCTCCGTGACTCCCCCGCGACCCTCTGTCCTGAGAAATGAAGAGGAGCGCAGTGCGCGCAATCGCCCCTGCTCTGGATTGGTCTCACAGCAGGGCGCGGAAGCAACACTCGCTTCTCTGCGTCCTCCGCGCACTCTGCGGTGATAAACAGCTCAACAGCTCAGTTCAGCGTCTTGTCGCCCTTGCTCCAGTTGCAGGGGCAGAGCTTGTCGGTCTGCAGTGCGTCGATGACGCGGAGGACTTCTTCGACGTTGCGGCCGACGGACAGGTCGTGCACGGCGCTCCAGCGGACGATCCCCTGCGGATCGATCAGGAAGATGCCGCGGTAGGCGATGCCGTCTTCTTCCTTGAGCACGCCGAAGGAACGCGACAGCGAGTGGGCCGTGTCGGCCAGCATCGGGTACTTGAGATTCTTGAGGTCGGCGTGGGAGTCGCACCAGCCCTTGTGGGAGAACACGCTGTCGGTGCTGGCAGTCAGGAGGACGCAGTCACGGTCCTCGAATTCCCCGAGCGCCTTGTTGAAGGCAACGATCTCGGTCGGGCATACGAACGTGAAGTCCAGCGGGTAGAAGAACAGGCAGACCCATTTGCCCTTGAGGTCGTGGAGCGAAATCGGGCGGAACTGCTCGTCCGTGCCGTCCTTGGTGCGGTCGTAGGCTTTGACGGTGAAGGCGGGGGCAGGCTGTCCGACGCGTGCAAACGTGCTCATCAGTACCTTTCGGAAATGGGAGTGGGGACGCCCGTCAGGCAGGCTGCATCCCCGGATTGATTGCGTTGAGCGCTACTGCGAGACTCGCAGAGCGACCTGCACGCCAAAGAACGGGCGTCCGGACAACTGTGGCACAACCCGGCGCAGGTCCGAAGGGCTGCTAAAACCGCAGCCCGACGTGGCTGAAGTATAGCTGTGAGGGCGCGGGTTTCAAGTGGGGGATGAAGCGAGGGGCAACGGGGCAAAGGGACAAAGATGCAAACGGAAACGTGCGGACTTCCTGCCCCTCTGCCCTACTGCTCCGCTTCCATCAACACCTCATCCGTTACCACGATCCGCTCCGGCAGCGGGCCGGCGTACACCCATACCATCGCCATCAGACCGTCCGACTCGTTGACGAAGTAGTGCGGCCGGCCGCGCGGCACGCAGGCCGTCGTGCCGTCGGACACCAGGTACCGGTTCCGGTTGACCCGGCAGACCGCCGTCCCCTGCACGATGCAGATCGACTCGTCGAAGTCGTGCACGTGTGCCGGCAGGCGGCCTCCCGGGGCAAACCGGGCCCAACCGCCGCTCATCTCGATTCCCGGCACGATGTTCGCATTGAAGTAATCCACGAACTCCGTGTTCGGTCCGGCCGCATACCGGCGGGCCGTTTTCAGACGTGTGACATGCTCTGCACCGGTCCGGCCGGACGAATCATCCGGCATTCGTTCTTCCTGGAAGTCGCCGGCGACTTCCGCCCGCGCGGGTACCGACATCCCAAAGGCGACATGCACGACTGCCGGCGCTCCGGGCAGCGGATTGCGCGAAGAATGCGGCAGCCAGCGTGGAACGACAATGTTGTCCCCCGGCCGCAGTCGGTACACACGCCCGTCGACCGCCGTGTCGATCTCTCCTGACAGTACGGAGACGGACTCGGTGCACGGATGCGTGTGATACGGTAGCCCGGCCCCGGGACGAAACGTCACGATGCCCGTCGACAGTCCGCGCGCTTGGGTGAACTCGCCGACGAGCAGTTCGCAGTCGACCCCGTCTGCCAGCGCGATCACCGGTCCGCGCCCGCGCGGAGTGATCACCTCGCTACGATCGGGCGTCATCTCAGCAGGCACGCGATCCCGCGGCACGACCACCGGCTTGGCATCGCGCGGATCTAGCGAAGTCGTCGGCGCCCGGTCCGCTCCCACGACCCGCAGCGACTCCCGCACGCCGCGCAGCGTGAGTCCCGCATCGGTTCCCAATCCCAGGAGTTGAAATCCCTGATCGCGCCGCTGCACCAGGTCGGCGTGTGAAGTCGCCATGATCCCCGCATGCTTCCCCGCCGAACGGACCATCTGCAGCATTGCGAGCAGCTGATCCGCGACTCCCGGTCCTTCCCATTGGCCCAGGTACCCCGCCGCCGCGGAGTAGTCCGCCGGTCCGAAGTAGAACATGTCCACCCCCTCGACGGCCGCCAGGGCGCGAATGTGGGAGTACGCGCGCGGATGTTCCAGAATCGGCACGACCAGGACGTGCGCATTGGCTTCGGCCGTATGTTCGGCAATCGCATGTCCCCAGACCGTCGCGCGATCCGCCCCTACGCCGCGCCGGCCGGCCGGGGGGTACCGGCAGTCGCGCACGATCTCCACCAGTTGCTCGGCGCTGTCCACGCCCGGGACGACGATGCCATCGGCCCCGATGTCCAGCGCCCGCTTGATCGCTCCCGTGCTGTGCTCCGGCAACCGCACCAGCGCGACCGTCGAGCTGCGCGCGGCGGCGCGAATGTGATTGGCGATCGTGCGCCAGTCCAGGTCGGAATGCTCGGAGTCGATCACGACGTAATCCAGCCCGACGGCGACCGCCATTTCGGTCATCGTCGCCGATTCCAGCGTGACCCAGAGTCCATATGTGGGCCGGCCGGCGGAAAGCCTGGACCGGAGAGCGGTGATGGCAGCAGTCTTCATGCGCGCGCAGGGGGCCTGGTGATCTGTGACGTGCAGATAATGGCAGGCAGTGCCAGATCGTGAAAGAGAAGTATCGGTCGGGCGGCACGCCCGGACCAACCGGATGGGCATGGCGAATGTCGCACTCGCACGTCACTCCGGGCCAGCGCGAGGCACCCACCTCCCCGCCGCTGGAGACGCCACCGCTCAGCCGAGCTCAGCCTGCGGACCGATCACGGTGCGATCAATCGCCCCGGCGTCGCGCGTATCGTGCCTGGAAGACGACGAACCGGCAGCGACGCCCCGTTCGTGTGCGTTCCACCAGTTTTCGGACTCTTCGATGGACCACAGGCCGGCGGAAGGCGATCTTGCCAGCAGCAGGGCCAGGTCGCGCGCCGTCTGCGGACGCTTGGCCCGCGACTTCTCCAGGCACGCCAGAATTGCGCCTTCCAGTTCGGAGGAAATCGGCTTGCCGATCTGCTGCGACGGCGGTACCGGAGCAGCATCAATGTGCTGACGACACAACTCGACAATGCTGGCTGCATCGAACACCGGCTGTCCGGTCAGCAGAAAGTAACCCACGGCGCCGACCGCATACACATCGCTGCGGGCGTCCACCGAGTTCGGCGACTCGATCGCCTCCGGCGCCATGTACAGCGGCGTTCCGGTCAGGCTGTTGGCAGCTGTCATTCCGGCCTGCTGTTTGTCGTCGATGGCCTTCACAAGGCCGAAGTCCAGCACCTTGACGACGTCGGCGTCGCAACCGCGGCGATTGAGCATGATGTTCGCCGGCTTGATGTCGCGGTGCACCAGCCCCTGGGAGTGAGCCTCGTACAGCGAGCCGCAGATCTGCGTCAGGATGCGGATGACGCGGGCTTCCGGCTGCGGGCCGTACCTGTCAACCAGCGTCTGCAGGTTGATGCCGTCCAGGTACTCCATTGCGTAATAGAACACCCCTTCCGGAGTGCGTCCGTAATCGTAAATGGCGACCGTCGCCGGATTGTTGAGCTGGCAGGTGAGCTGCACTTCCCGTTCGAACCGCTCGATCGACGCGCTGTTCACGCGTTCGACATCCAGGAGCTTGATCGCCGTCGGCCTGCGCAGCATGGCGTGACGTCCCTTGTAGACGACGCCCATCGCGCCTGCCCCCAGCTTCTCTTCCAGCGTGTACTGGCCGAGCTGCTTCGCTTCGATTTCCGCCTTCTGGGCCTCGCGCCGCAATCGGGCGGCGATCACGGTGAACACGAAAATGGCCACCGAGCTGAGTCCGAGCAGCGACATCAGCACCCAGTGCGTCCGCTTGAGAATCGTCAGCGGCCGGAAGGCTTCCGACGCTTCGATCTCCGTCG
>JAEUIG010000522.1 GCA_016795125.1 Planctomycetaceae bacterium
TCGGTCATCATCGCGGTCGACGATGCACAAGCGGCATTCGTCAGCGTGATGCTGCAGTTCCGACCGCCGGCCGCGCGCCCGCAGTTCGGCATCTCTCCGCAGGCATTCGTCAGCCCGACCGCACAGCTCGGCCCCGGCTGCAACGTGTTTCCCGGCGCTTCCATCGGCGACGGCACGGTCCTGGGCCGGAACTGCGATGTGCATCCCGGCGCGGTGATCGGACCGGGCTGCCGGATCGGCGACAACGTCGTTATCCATCCCAACGCCGTGCTGTATCACAATGTGCAGCTCGGAAACCGTGTGATCGTGCATGCGACGGCCGTCATCGGCGCCGATGGCTTCGGCTACCGGTTCAGCGAAGGGCGGTTCGTCCAGCTGCCGCACACCGGCACGGTGATCCTGGAAGACGATGTCGAGATCGGCGCGGGGACGACCGTCGACCGGGCGATGATCGGAGCCACCGTCGTCGGCACGGGCACCAAGGTCGACAACCAGGTGATGATTGCCCACAACTGCCGGATCGGCCGGCACAATGCGTTCGCCGCGCAGGTCGGTTTCGCTGGATCGGCGAGCACCGGCGACTACGTTCGCTGCGGCGGCCAGGTCGGAATCGCGGATCATGCTCATATCGGCAACGGTTGCGCCATCGGGGCCATGGCGGGCGTCTCCGGCACGATCCCTGATGGCGAGCGGTACCATGGCATCCCGGCCCGTCCGGAGAAGGACGCCATCAAGGCGCATCTCGCGATGGGCAAATTGCCGGAGATGCGGGTGCAGTTGCGCGAACTCGAGGCCACCGTCAAGAAGCTGCAAGCGACCATCGCCGCCCTGAGCGCAACGCCCTCCGAGGTCCGCCGCGCCGCCTGATTCCGGCGAGGCCTCGAAACTGTACCTGCTCCCCCATTGCCATGTCCGACCCTGATTATCCAGCGCCGAACGACGTGCACGCGACGCCGTCGCTGCCGGAACGCGCGGACGATTCGGCGGAGCGGCAGATCATCCCGTTTCCACGCGGCGTGCGCCCCAAGGTCGGGCTGCTCGCAGGCTGGGGACGGTTTCCCATGCTGTTCGCCGAAGCCGCGCGGCGTCAGGGCTATGCGGTCTACGGCATGGGCATCCTCGGAATGGCGTCGCCCGAACTTCCCGAACTCTGCCATCGCTACCGCGCTGCGCCGCTGGCACGGCTCGGACGAGCAATCCGCTTCTTCAAGCGGCACGGGGTCGATCATGTCGTCATGGCTGGCAAGGTGGAGAAACGGGAACTGTTCAAGCCGCTGCGCGTACTCCGACTCGTCCCGGACCTGCGCACGATCCACATGTGGGTCCGCTACTGCCGGGAGAACAAGACGGACGACACGATCCTGCTGGCGGTGATCCGCGAATTTGAGCGGGACGGAATCTCGTTTTCGTCCGCCCTGGACTTCTGCCCGGAGTTGCTTGTGAAACACGGCTTCCTGACTCGACGTCGGCCTTCCTCCGGACCATGGAAGGACATCCGCTTTGGCTGGGAGATCGCCAAGGAGATGGGCCGCCTGGACATCGGCCAGACGGTCGTCATCAACGACACCGCCGTGATCGCCGTCGAAGCGCTGGAAGGCACCGACGAGTGCATTCGCCGGGCGGGCCAGCTTTGCCGCCGCGGCGGCTTCACCGTCGTCAAGGTCGCCAAGCCGCAGCAGGACATGCGGTTCGACGTGCCGACCATCGGAGTGCAGACGCTGCAGAACATGCGCGAGGCCGGCGGCCGCGTGCTGGCGCTGGAAGCCGGCATGACGATCCTGCTCGATGAGCCGCAAGTCGTCGACCTGGCCGACAAGCTCGGCATCACAATCGTCTCGCTCAAGGCCGACGAGATCCAGCAATTGCGCTCAGCGGCTTAGGCTCGGCATCGCCGCCGTCAACTAGCCGCGACCGTAAGGGAGCGCTCGCAGTCCTGTGCGCTCCCTCATGGTCGCGGCTGGTCAAACAAGTCCGATTCGCAAGCGCGGACTACTTGCTGTTCGTCTTCCCCGGCCATTCCGAATCCGGAATGGCGCTGCCGTGCGGATCAACCGTCGGCGACGCCAGCTCGCTCTCCAGCTCGCTCCGCAGGCTGTCGTCGATGTAGTGCTCGGCCCGATGCGCCGGCGCGTGCAGGTGGTCTTCCGCCAGCGCGAAATGCTTCTGCAGGTAACTCTCCCACAGGCGGTGCGAACGCACCAGAGAGCGCGCCTTGTGCCGCCCGCGGTCGGTCAGCCGGCAGGCGTCGCCGTCCAGTGTCAGCATGTCACTGCGGCGGAGATTCTGCAGCGACAGCCACGTCAGCCAGCGGCCGAGTCCCAGTCGCTGCGCGACGAGCGCCGGCGCCAGTCCGGCCGCATCTGCGATGCGCCGCTCCTCCATGCGATACAGCAGGCCCAGCAGATCGTCACCGGCAATCCGGATCGCCAGCCGGGCCTGTGACACGAACGTGCCGATCAATCCCTGCCGCGGAGACAGCAGCCAGGCGGCGACGAACAGCAGCGCCGCCACCACCGGCACCATGCCGGAGGTCGACACGTCCTCGATCCCCGCCAGTCCGAACCTCGGCAATATCAGCGAGGGCAGGGTGCGCGCGAGGACGTGTCCTGATACGCCGCTGATCCCGGCCACGAGCACGCTCAGGAACAGCATGGTCTTCAGCCGCGTCGTGAGCAGCTGCGCGGTGGCGGCCGGGATGATCAGCAGCCCGACGACCAGAATGCTTCCGACGCTTTCGAACGCGGCGACCACCGTCATCGCCGTCGCCGCCATCAGGCCGTAGTGCATGACGTGGGCGTTGATGCCCTGTGCGTTCGCCAGTCCCGGATCGAACGCCGACAGCATCAGTTCCTTGAAGCACAGCAGCATCAGCGCCAGGTTGATTGCGAACACGGTGCCGTTGATCCAGACCGCCGTCGGTACGCCTTCGTCCCAGATCGAGTTTTCCAGTGCGCCGAACAGCACGCAGTCCGGATCGATGTGCGCCGTATCGGCAGCGAGCCGCAGCAGGAACAATCCCAGCGCGAAGAACCAGGTGAAGACGACTCCGAGGGACGCGCCCGCCTCGACGCGGCCGAGATGCTGCACCAGCTCGGTGACCACTGCTGTCAGCACGCCGATCGCGACTGCGCCGGCCAGCATTGTCAGGTGCTGCGCCGGAGCGGCCAGTCGGTCGATCCAGCCGGCCGCCCGCGCGCCTTCCACCGCCAGCATGGCGATGACGATGCCCGGCAGCGCCGTGTGACTGAGCGCGTCTCCCATCATGCTCTGCCGTCGCAGCAGCAGCCATGTCCCGGGCAGCGCGCACGACATCGCCGCCACCGCCGCTGTGGCGGCGATCTTGATGTCCGCAACGTGCTCAATCAACCAGTCGTTCACTCGATCACCGCGAGGTCATTCGGAACGCAGATGCCGCGGATTCAAGAGATCAGGGCAGATGAAGCGCCGAACTCGTCTTTTCTCAACACGTATCGTCCGGGGACAATTTGGATTCTGTGGTCTGCATTCACACTTGCTCTCAATCTGCGCAAATCCCTTATATCCGCGGCATCTGCGTTCCATTCTTCCCTTCCCTATGACGCCCCCGCAATCGCGTGCGGGCTGGCCGGCACTTTGTCGCCGAGGTCCCGCTGTTCCAGGATCTGCTCCAGTTCCGCGACGATGCCCGGATCGACAATATGCTCGATCAGGTCCGCCGTGTGATCGACATGGACGGCGGCGATGTCGGCGTACTGGATGAGGTACAGCTCCCACAACCGGTGGTTGCGGACGAGTCGGCGTCCCGAGGCGAGGCCGGCGTCGGTCAGCCGGAGTTCGTTCGTGCCGACGTGCGACACCAGCCCCGCGCTCACGGCCCACCGGATCAGGCGATCCACGTGCCGGGCGGACCAGCTGCGCGCCGCGAGCACGGCCGCGCGCGATACCGGCGCCGCCTGTTCGTCCGTCGCGCCGCGCATTTCTGTCTGTACGTAGATTGCGCGGATCAGATCGTCTCGCGCCACCTGTTGGTCCAGCCGGCGATGTTCCCAGCGCCGCCACAGCACCCCGCGGCGGCGTCCCAGCAGCATGCTGATCGCGAACAGGACTCCCGCCACGAGGACGATCGTCGCCCCGGCGGCCACACGCGGAAAAACAGCGCTGATGACGATGCCGATGACGGCGCTGCCGGCCCCCAGTCCGCCGGCGATGAGGGCCAGGCGGCGGATGTCGTCGGTCCAGAACCGGCCGGCGGCCGCCGGAGTGATCAGCGTCGCCACCACCAGCAGCAGCCCGACGCTCTGCATGCCGATGATCGTCACCGCCGCCACCAGCGT
>JAEUIG010000523.1 GCA_016795125.1 Planctomycetaceae bacterium
GCCCGTGTGCGTGAGTTTGTGAATCTGTGGTTCAGTGGAGCCGAGGAACGAGTCTCGCAGAACTGCAAGTTGTCTTTCGTTGTCCTCGCGAACAACACGTGCAAGTCCGTCATTGCAGTTTTCCCACGAATGTCCATGGACATCGAGGTATTCGCACGCAGCGTGAACTTCTTCAGAGAGGACCTTCTGCAGATCGAGCAGCAGGGTAGCCTTCTGATTAGGCTCGTCGCCCTTGAGGGCATCGCACAGTTTTGCAACAAGTAAAAAGTTAATCGCACCGTACACTTCAATCAGATGGGACGGAGGAAACGGCAGCGATTTCTTCCGGGATGGTGCAATCGAAACTTCGGGAATGGGAACGTCGACTTCAAACACATCCCGCACCGCATTGTTCACGTCCTCAGCAACCTTCTCCTGAATTTCTGCGTACGGTACGATGAAGGACCCGACTTGCCTTATTGTCGCCGTTTCTTGTTCCGTTGCGGACGACGCCATGGCACGTTCTGAACCCTCCAATGCGGATGTGGGAGACACGCAATCGCCGGGTGGCGGAACTCGAAAGTTCGTGTCGCCGGCGTTCTGAATCTCAACGGCTCGCTTGTGAAGTCGGGTCCACTCTTCAAGAAGGTGCGTGGCTTCCGTGGCTCCAGGCCGCCGATTGCAATACTCTTCCCGAAGTTGCATTGCGCGGTTCAGGAGGTAGTACTTCTCCAAGGCATCAAAGGCCTTCTTCTTCTTGTCAGAGTCCAGAAACTTCGCCAGCGGAAACGCCAACTGATCCACCAGATCGTTGATCACCAACTGCCGAAACGTCTGCGGCAGCAGATCGTCATGCAGGTTCGGTCGCGCCATGACCGTCACCTCCGCGCCATAACCCTCCCGCGTCTCTTCGCCGGGCAGTACGGAAATCGGCAGCCGCACCAGGTGCATCGCGTATCCCGGCGCATCGGCGCTGTCGTCGCCATCGTTGATCCGCCGCAGTTCGTTGAGGTGGTTCAAATAGCGCGAGAGCTGGTCCAGTTCGATCGTCGGCTCCAGACCGATATTTGGGGCGTCCACACCGAAGTTCCCCAGTGTCGTTGTCCTGACCGAGTTCCGCGCGATAATGCCTGCATTAGGATCGCCAACCAGTTTGGTCGGATCCAAGGCCGCAGGCGGATCGATTCGCTGCAATGTCTCCGTTTCCGAGGTGCTGTTCGGAATCCGGGTGAATGCGGACCGGCCGCTGACTGCAGCCTGCATGGACATCGCACTGGCGAGAAACGCCTGGTCACTGCGAGAAATCGCGCCATTCAATCGAACCTTGAATTCCTTAAGTTCCGCGAGCATCTGCGTTTCATAGTCTCTTCGATACTTCGTCAGCCGTGCCTGCCCCCAGACGTCGGGCGCCTTTGCCACGATCGTTCCGTAGCGGTCGATGTGCTGTTCCAGCTCGTCGATCTGTTCGGCCAGCTCGGTCACGGCCGTCTCCGGCCCGTGACGCCGGTCCCACGGCCAGTCTCCGGCCTGGACCAGTTGCAGCGGCAGGTCGTTCGCAATTACGGCGGCAATCGTCGCCCATACGCAAATTCGTCGGCGCAGCATGGCTCAGGCCCTCCTGGGTGACCGCGGTGCGACGGCAAAGCGGGAACCGTCGTACTTGAGATGATCCGTTCAGCAGCGGACAACGCGATTGATCCGAAATATCGGAACAATCTGCAGCCGGAACGCGCAAAAAAGACCCGACATGGGGCCGGAACGGTCATTCAGAACCGTCACCGTCCGCACAGTTTGACACAATTCGGGTTCCGGCCAGAAGAAACACTCAAACCTGAGCGCCGCGGCTACTCGAACTCCCGATTGCCGCACGAAGCGTGGCACGCCAAATCCTGTCCTTGTTAAGCTGCATCTCCGACTTCAGACTTCCGACCTCCGACCACCGACCACCATGCGCGCCCCCTCTGCCTCGGCCTGCTTCGCGATCCTCGCTGCCGTGTTTTCATCCAGCCTCCGTGCGGCGGACCCCGTCTACACCCAGCAGCAGGATGTCGTCATCGCCGAGTCTTACGGACTGGCCGTGCCGATGGACATCTTCACCCCCGCCGGGGAAAAGAACGGCCTCGCGATCGTCGATGTCGCCAGCGGCGCGTGGCACTCGGACCGCGGGAAGATTCGCGATCATCAGCGGGCGCTGTTTTACGACATCCTCTGCGGCCGCGGCTACCACGTCTTCGCCGTCCGGCCGGGATCGATCTCACGGTTCCACGCGGCCGACATGGTCGCCAACATCGAGACCACGATCCGCTGGGTGAAAGAGCATGCGACCGACTATGCCATCGACCCGGCCCGGCTCGGCCTGACCGGTGCTTCCGCAGGCGGACATCTGGCCTCTCTCGTCGGACTGAAAACGTCCCGACCCGGAGACGACGCAGCCCGCGTGGCGGCCGTCGCGGTGTTCTTCCCGCCGACCGACTTCGTCGAATGGGCCGGCGTCCCGGTCGATCCGCGTGCGGAGGGACGCATCAACCAGATCGCCGCCCAACTGGCGTTCCCCGAGGGACTCACTGATCTCGACGACGCACAGATCCAGGAGAAGCTGGTGCTGATTTCACCGTCCCGCCAGGCGCACGCCGACTCCCCGCCGTTCCTGCTGATCCACGGAGACGCCGATCCGCTGGTTCCATTAAAGCAGTCCGAACTGCTGCGAGACGCGCTTGCGGCCGCCAGCGTGCCGGTCCAGCTCATCGTGAAGGAGGGGGGCGGTCACCCCTGGCTCACGATCCCGGAAGAAGTCGCCAAACTGGCCGACTGGTTCGATGAGCGGTTGGGGAAGTAGGGAATTGGGAACAGGGACTGGGGAATCGAGGCCAGACGCCGAAGGTCAGAGCCAGTTGACCATTCCCCATTCGCTATTCCCCATTCCCTTTTCCCTGTAACAACCGCGCTCGTTCCGCGCTCAGGATGCCGTTCCAGTCAACGGCAACCCAAATCAACAGAGCGAGGAAACGATCATGGCCAATTTCTTTTCGAACGCATCCACGGCGCAGCGGTGGGAACGGACGCGGCTGCAGGGTCGCAGGTCTTACATTGTCAAGTTCGGCATTCTCGGCTGGGGCATTCCCGTCGCTCTCGCAGTGACCGGCCTGGACGTGTATCACGGCACTCCGTTGAGCGAGCTGGCGGTTCCGCTGGCGATTCGCCTCGTGCTGTTTGGCGTACTCGGCGGCATCGCCTTCGGCGCCATCATGTGGAAACTCAGCGAGTGGTCGCGGGCCCGTGCCCAGAAAACCGTGTCGTAAGGCACACGGCGAGCGGGGGGGCGAAAGCCCCCGGTTCACTCCTCGAAAAACTCGACCAGCCGCCGATACGTTTCATCGGCGGTTTTCCATTTGACCGTCCGCGCCGGGTGCGGGCTCGGGGCATCCGCCGGCAGCGTGTGCACGATTCCCGGCTGCGCCGTCGAATCTGAACTCCCGCTGTTCACCAATGAGGGGATCGTGTGCACGCCGGTCAGCCCGCTGCCGGCGTGACAGAGGCGGCAGTCGTTCGCCAGTTCGAAATACCGCCCGCGCGGGCCCCAGTCGACGGCGTTCTCGCTCTCAAACAGAATCCGGTACACCGGCAGGTCGTCCGGCTCCCGCTCCAGTCCGCCGTACTTGAGTCCGTCAAACGCCAGCCGCCGCTTCAGCATGTACTTGGAGACGTTGACTCCGTAGTTCGTGTTGGTGGTCGGATCATTCTCGCCGCCCGTGCTCTTGTAGACCGCCACGCGCACCGTCTCGACCAGATTCGTCGGCACTGGTTTCAGGTCCGGATCGAGCGCGATCAGAAACTGGACCAGCGACACCTCTGTCCCCGCCGGTATCTGGGGCGTCTCCGGCTTCAATCGGATGAATCCATTGAGCGACGCAAATTTCCAGTCCACCCAGTTCTCGTCGAGATCCTTGAGATACGCCTCCAGCTGCTGACGTCCTTCGGGGAACCGGTAGAACACCCGGAAGTACGACCGCCCCCGAAACGCCAGCATATGCAGGAAGACGAACCGCCGCTCAATGTCCTCATGCCGCTCCGGCCGATGAAATTCCAGCTCCGGCCATTCCTGGCGATCCGTCAGCAGATGCGGCGGCAGGTAATTCCGAGACGGATCGAATTCGTGAGTCGCGTCAAAATGCCCGGAGTCGACCGCGATGGCATAGTTGTCCGGGAGTTTGGCCAACGTCTCGGACGGCAGAGCCACTGCGCGAATCGCCTGCGCCAGTTTGTGGCATAACTTCGTCCGCCGCTGCCGTGCTTCCGCGTCGCCGCGCCGCTCGATATTCCGCACCATGTAATAGTCGAACACGGTCCACAGGTCGCGCTGCAGAATCACGCGCTTCAGCGGATCGTTGCCGGGCGCCGTTGGCTCTGCCAGTGCCGGCGAGTCGAGGAACTCGTCGAGCAGTCCCGAAATGCGAGTGACGGTTTCCGGCTCGTCCCAGTACGTCGAACCGGGCCAGCCGAGAAACTCGATGCGGTCGCCTCCCTCGATCCGTTTGATCGGTTCGCCGCCGCGCTTCGACGGCAGGAAGCTCTCGCGGATCCAGATCGCCGCGGACAGCCGATTCCACAGATGCTGCGGATCGGCGTCGTACCACGGCAAGGGATCGGCTGATCGCAACGAACCGGCCAGCTCGCCGTCGTGGTAATACGCAGGATCGGCGTCGCCGGACTCGCCCGCCTGCAGAGAATGAGCCAGCGAACTCAACAGCACCGCGACAGCGACCAGTATCCATCGTCCATTCACGGCCGATCTCCCCTGTTGCAAAACCTACTCCCTCTCCCCCGAAAGCTGCACCGAATTCTCGCACAACGTGAATCGGGGGAGAGGGCCGGGGTGAGGGGTCTACCGTGGACACTGCATCGACCGGGTTGCTCCCCTCATCCGGCTTTCAGCCACCTACTCCCCGCATTGATACGCAACTGCCGATCGCAGCTTCTCGCGAGGAGAAGGCCGCGATCAGTGCGTCCTCCACAAGTAACACTCAGTCCGCTAATCCCGCTCTCCCTGCTGCAGAAAACTATCGCCATTGAACCGGAATCCGGTGACCCGCGACCGCTTTCCGCTGCGCGAGGGATCCATCTCGATCACGAACTGCTTGCCCCCCGGGTCGTTGAAGTACGGACAGTCTTCACCGGTCAGCAGGACTCCATTCTTCAGGTCCGGCGTCAGCAGCCAGCTCGCGCCGGCCTTGTTGGTCCAGCGGAACCTGGCTTTGTCACCGTCCTCCTGCCGGATTTCTCCTTCGTGCCATTCATTCTCGTATGTCGCTGCGCGATACCGTGCCGTCAGCATTCCCGGCGTGACGATTCCGGAGAGGTCCTGAGTCGGCGCCGTGGCGGGGGCTCCCTGGTACTGGAGCGCGACATGCAGCGGCGTGTCCGCCCGCTGCAGCCGCTTGTGCAGCGCCTCGGCGTAGTAGTCCGCTTCAAACTGGCCTTCAAAATCGGCCGGCCAGGTGCTGCGGTCAAACCAGTCGTGCCCGCGTTCCGTCTCCAGCCGGAACTCCGGATACCGAGCAAACAGATGATGGAAGAACTCGTGCTGGAGCCATTGCGGCAGGTAGGCCCGCCGCTCCAGCTGATGCATCTCTCCCTTCCCCAGGTGGGGCGGCTTGCGCGTCAGCCAGCGATCATCGATGATGAAACACGGCGACTGTCCGTCTGGTCCCACTCCCATCCCGCCGGTGACGAACTCCGTCGTGGCAAAATCTGGAAACTGCTCGGGAACAAATGACGGATAGATGATCCACCACCAGTCGGTTGTGGCTTTCACGTCGCTGACGACCGCATTCCAGATCTGGCCATATCCCGGTTCGTCGATGCCGGCGACGGTATTCGGCGCTGCGTTCACGATTCCGGGCACCGTCAGACGATCCATCGGCAGGTAGCGCATGGTGATCACCACTCTCCCCTCGGTGATCGCGGTGATATATTCGCGGAACAGCCGGATCGCCTGCCGAATGACGAATGCTTCGTCCACCTGGATATCGGGCAGCAGGTCCTTGGTGACGACCGGCCCGGCTCCCTGAGCGCGCTGGCGGTCGTTCTGCGGCTGCCGCCCTTCGATATGACCGACCAGCACGACGGACCAGTTGATGTTCGTCGTCGCCTGCGGCTCGCGTCCCTGCAGCTTCCAGTCGCAGCATTCCGTCAGCATCCGCAGCGCGTAGTAGCACGGCGGCGACCCGATGTTCAGCCCGCTGTCGGTCACCGCCTGATTGGTCGCGCTCTTCCACGCATCGGAGCCGGGCGGAAAATCCGCCCACAGCCGGTTGAGGAGGTTCGAGGCTTTCGCGTAGTCCCCTTCGTAGTAGGCGACTTCCGCGTTGATCAACGTGTTGAGTGCCCGCCGATAGTGAACTGGAAACGCATTCGCTCCGCCATGCGGCTCCAGCAGCGTCTGCGCCGGCCTGTTCGGCTCCTGACCGCAGGCGGTCGCGCCGATCGCAACCGCCAACAGCAGCAACCCCGGCCGACACCTCCGCATCCAGCGCAAAAACATACGAAGCCCCTCACTCGGAATGTTTGTGGCAAGACATCCAGTGGAAGCCTTCCACTCTACCCGCCCGGGCAGCAAGGGGCCAATCCGTGCATGCGCCGGTGAGTCGTCCGCTGCACTCGCCGACTCTCTGCGCGGATCGATTCCATCAACACTCCGGGACCGGCGGGGAAGCTCGACTCTCGAACGCATCCGCGATCAGTCGGGGCAGCACATCTCCGGCCGGACCTTCCAGCCAGCATCCCGCGGCGGGTTGCGGATCGACCGTGATGACAGTCGCTCCGTGCGCCTCCGCGCGCGACGGCAATAATGCCGCCGGATACACTGCTCCCGAGGTGCCGACGGAAATGAGTGTATCGCAGGCGTCGACGGCCCGGCCCGCATGGGTCCAGGCGGGTTCCGCCAGTGCGTCGCCGAACAGCACGAGGTTCGGCCGATGGCGTCCGCGCCAGTCGAGCGGGAACTGACGCCGTAACAGCAGCGCCGACGACGCCAGCGACCTCTCACCGGCGACGTACTCCCGCAACGTTCGACTGATACTCTGCAGTTCATCGCGACCGAACTGGTGGACGAGTCTTCCCGTCGACACGTCAACGACTTCCAGCAGTGAACCGTGAATCTCCAGCACTGACGTGGAACCCGCCGCCTGATGCAGGCCATCGATATTCTGGGTGACAACCGTCGTCGGCACGTTCTGCGCGAGTTGAGCGATGGCCCGATGCGCGGCGTTCGGAACCGCTGCCGCGACCGGTTCGACGACATTCAGCACGAACTCGGCCAGCAGCCGTGGACGCAAGACGGCCGTACGCAACAGGCCATTCCAGGTCGCAAACGTCTCCGGCGGGAACAGCTGCCAGAAGCCCCCCGCATCGCGAAACGTCGGAATCCCGCTCTCCGCAGAAACTCCGGCGCCAGTGAAGACGACCACCCGCTGCGCGCCACGCAGAGCCAGAACCGCCGTGATCCGCTGATCGGTATCCATGAAGGGCCGATGGATGATGGCGGATGGTCGATGGACGGGAATCTAGGGATCGATCCGCAGCTCTGTCCGCACGCCGCGCAAATCCATTTCGAACTCGATCTCTTCGATAGGCGGGCGGCTGTAGCACCAGTTGACGCTGTTGAGAGTCACAGCGCCCATCCGCCCCAGGATGATCTCCGGCAACAGCGGGAGCACCGGATGCGCCGTGTACACGTTCGCCGTGCTGACATGCGACCACTTTGCCCCGAGACCAATCAGCCGCGCCTCCATCAGGTCCATGACGAACCGCGCCTTTGTTTCGAGACCAGCGGGCGAGGTGTCGCCGAGCGCCACGATCTTGTCCCGCTGGAGGAACCCGTCGGGCAGCTCCCCTCCCCCGGCAACGATGAACGTCGGGGAGGTCGCTGTTGCACATGGCCGCGTGAACGAAAAACTGTGCAGCGACGGCGTCTCAGGGGGGCGCACCACCGGCGCGACGTTCGTCCGCGCTACCGGGTTCACCCCCTCTGCGAACACCCCCCACTCCTGCAGGATCGCGGCGTAACTCCGGTTGAACTCGGCGAATCCTGCAAACGTAAACGGCGCTGGCGACCGGAGCGCCATGGCACACAGCGAGGCACGAGGACGCTCCTGTTCGCTCAGAAACCTGTCTGCGAGCGAAAACCCTGCGCGAACAGGAACCGGCCGCGACAGTGTGACGTGCACGATCTCAAATCCCGAACTGGCGACGACGCCGCATGAATACGGCGCAATCCCCGGCAGAAAGTGATAATTCCCGTTCGGATGTTCGGTCAACATGCGGGCGATCGGTTGTCGGTGAAGTCGTTGCGTCGAGAGTATACCGGGTCCATCACTTTTGAAACTATGCGGCGGGTACGTGAGCGGAGTCTGGCAGCGGTCTCGGCCTGGCGCCGGTGGCGGAGCGGAGCAATACGACCTATCACGGTGAACCGCGCGATCACGACGTTGGCGCCCCGCTCTATCGACCCCGAATGGGGTCGCAGCCTGAAGCCCCGGGTCGCGAGCGGAGCGAGCGCACCCGGGGTCTGCTTCGCGATTCACACCCGACCCCGACGGGGTCGCACTCTACCGCGGCAACACCAGCTCCCGTCGCTCATCCGAGCACGCGACGAGGAAATTCAACTTTGCGCTCCCTGACTCTCGCTGGCACCCCTCTGGGGTGCGGCCATTTCTTTGAGAACGCTGTCCGGTGGTATCGCTCCGCTCAACCACCGGCTACAGGATGTGACCCCTTCGGGGTCGAGTCTCGGGTCCGTCGCCGCGCCCGCCACATCGCCGACCAACTGCGAGCCAGGCACACAATTGATCCTAGACGACAACGACCAAAATCCGTCGACGCTGCGTTCATCGGTGGCTTCACACACGAGTATTCAGATCCAAATTGTTTTCCTCGATCCGTCAAAACTTTCCTGCAATCGCCGAACACAATCTCAATCTCAACTGTCCCGCGTTCGACTGCGCCGCGCAGGTGACGCTGTCATCATCTCTGATCTGCGCAAATCCCTTCAATCTGCGTCCATCCGCGTTCCATTCTTTCTGTGCTCCGTTAAATTCGATCCATGCACAATCTGGATCTGCTCCTCACGCTCACCAGCGGTCTCGCCGCCGCCCTGATCCTCGGGTACATCACGCAGCGGATCGGGCTGTCCCCGATCGTCGGTTACCTGCTGGCGGGAGTCGCCGTCGGCGGTCGGACTCCTGGATTCGTCGCTGATCTCCATCTCGCCGAGCAACTCGCCGAAGTCGGCGTCATCCTGCTGATGTTCGGCGTCGGACTGCAGTTTCACCTTAAGGAGCTGCTCGCGGTCCGGCGCGTCGCCATCCCAGGCGCCATCGGGCAGATTGTGGTCGCCACGCTGCTGGGCATTCTCGCGGCGCGCGCCTTCGGCTGGACGTGGAGCGCCGGTTTCGTCTTCGGACTCGCGATCTCCGTGGCCAGCACGGTCGTGCTCGTCCGCGTGCTGTCCGACAACAACGACCTGCACACGCCGACCGGCCACATCTCCGTCGGCTGGCTCGTCGTCGAAGACCTGTTCACCGTCGTCGTCCTCGTGCTCCTCCCCGCCCTGTTCGGCGGCCAGCCGGCCGGAGCGGAGCTGGAAGTCGACGCCGTGGCCGAGGTCACTGCGGTCGCCAATGAGTCGATTCCGCTGGCCATCGGTCTCGCAGTCGTGAAGATCGCTGCGCTCGTGGCGGCCACGTTCATCATCGGCGGCCGGGTGATCCCCTGGCTGCTCGCCCGCGTCGCTGCGACTGGATCGCGCGAACTCTTTACCCTCACCACCCTCGTCGTGGCGCTCGGCATCGCGGTCGGCTCGGCCAAGCTGTTCGGCGTCTCGATGGCGCTGGGCGCGTTCCTCGCCGGCATGGTCGTCGGACGCTCGGACTTCAGTTTACGCGCCGCGACGGAGGCCCTGCCGATGCGCGACGCGTTCGCCGTGCTGTTTTTTGTCTCCGTCGGCATGCTGTTCGACCCCAATGTGCTCATGGAGCATCCCTGGATCACTTCCGCCACCATCGCCATCGTTTTGATCGGCAAGCCGCTGGCTGCCGTCATCATCGTGCTCCAGCGCGGCCTGCCCTTCCGCGTGGCCGTCTCGGTCGGCATCGCCCTGGCGCAGATCGGGGAGTTCTCGTTCATTCTCGCGCGACTCGGCGAAGAACTCGGCATCCTCACCGAACTCGCCCATCACGTCCTCATCGCCACGGCCATCGTGACGATCTCGGTGAACCCGCTCTATTACCGGCTCATTGACCGCGTCGACGCCTGGGCCGAACGACGGCCGCGGCTGTGGGCCAGAATGCACTCCCGCGCCCGAGAAATGGACGACGCCGTTTCCGGCCCCTCTCACGCGCGCGACCTCAGGCACCATGCCGTCATCATTGGCTACGGTCCCGTCGGCCAGACGGTCACGCTGCTCCTCAAGCAGAACGACATCCAGCCCACGGTCGTCGAACTGAATCTGAACACCGTCAAGCGCCTGAGGGCACAGGGCATCCCGGCCATCTACGGCGACGCCCAGCATCTGGAGACCTTGAAGAACGCCGGCGTCGCCACGGCCGACAGCCTGATCTTAAGCGCGTCCGGTACGCGCGGCAGCGAGGAAGTGATTCGCCGCGCGCGATCGCTGAACCCGGAGATCCGCGTCCTCGCGCGCTCCAACTACCTGCTGGAAACGCCCGACTTGCTGAAAGCCGGCGCCGACACCGTCTTCTCCGGCGAAGCCGAAGTCGCCCTCGCCCTGACGGAAGCCATCCTCCGCGAACTCGGCGCCACCCCCGAGCAGATCGACCGCGAACGTCTGCGGGTCCGCGACGACCTCTGCGGCGATATCGCGAAGTCATCCCCGCGCGTTGACGTCAGTACCGTCTCCGGCGACGACCCCGCCTTGGCCGTCACCGACGAACCGGCCCTGGACTCTGAGCCAGCGACCGAGACGACGCCGTCGACCAACTCCGGGAATTGAAGCGACTTCGCTTTCGAGGCCGCCAAACCGCAAGTATCGCTCGCTGTCGCTCTCCTCGTTCCCAAGCTCCGCTTAGGAACGCACTCATCTCGAAGCTCCACTTCGAGTTACACCATGTGGCCCTACCCGCACAAATCAACAAAA